>JBFIDU010000383.1:0-1521 GCA_041603755.1 Methylophilaceae bacterium | reverse complement strand
GGCCTATGCAGCTGTGGAGCATCCCAAGGGTGAGTTTGGCATTTATATGATTTCTGATGGCGCGAATAAGCCATATCGATTGAAAATTAGGGCGCCAGGTTTTGCCCATATTTCAGCAATGGATGAGATGACACGCGGTCACATGTTGGCTGACTTGGTCGCAATAATTGGAACGCAAGATATTGTTTTTGGTGAAATTGACCGATGAGACTGACCACATTAATTTACAGTCCAACATCTCCTAAATGGATAAAGAAAGTTGTTTAATGTTATCTGCAGAGGCTATTAAAAAAATCGATTATGAGTTGACTAAGTATCCTGAAAACCAACGTCAGGCCGCAGTCATGTCTGCTTTGCGTATTGCGCAAACCGAGAACGGCTGGTTATCACCAGAGTGCATTACAGACGTTGCAAAATACCTAGGTATACCTGATATTGCTGCGCTCGAAGTAGCAACTTTCTACAACATGTATGATTTAGAACCTGTTGGTAAGTATAAAATTACGGTTTGCACGAATATTTCTTGTATGTTGCGCAACAGTGATCAAATAGTAGATCACTTGCAAAGCAAGTTGGGTATCGGTTTCAATGAGGTCACTTCAGACGGTAAATATTGTTTAAAAGAAGGTGAGTGCATGGGTGCATGTGGCGGTGCTCCTTTAATGAGCGTAAACAACACCAAAATGTATGAATTCCTCACGCCTGAAAAAGTAGATGACATTTTAGAGGAACTCAAATAATGGCATCTACAAAATCCAAGTATGACAAACCGGTAATGACGGATCTCAAGGGTCAAACATTAGTTACCCTAAGAACGTTAACGGAAGATAATCCAGCTGCATTAGCCACCTATGAAAAAATAGGCGGCTACCAACAATTAAAACGGTTAGTGACAGAAAAAGTTAAAGCATCAGAGATTATCAACGAAGTTAAGTTATCTGGATTGCGAGGGCGTGGTGGAGCAGGTTTTCCAACTGGGCTGAAGTGGAGTTTCATGCCACGCTATTTCGATGGCACCAAATATCTTGTGTGTAATACAGATGAAGGTGAGCCCGGCACATTTAAAGATCGCGATATCATTCGCTATAACCCACACCAGTTGATAGAGGGTATGGCAATTGCGGCTTATACTTTGGGTGCAGGCGTAGGCTATAACTATATACATGGCGAAATTTGGCGCGAATATGAACTATTTGAGCAGGCATTAGCTGAAGCCAGAGAAGCTGGTTATTTAGGTAAAAACTTGTTTGGTACTAACTTCAGTTTTGAGTTGTATGCGGTCCATGGTTATGGTGCTTATATTTGTGGTGAAGAAACTGCATTGATTGAATCGCTTGAAGGTAAAAAAGGGCAGCCGAGATTTAAACCACCATTCCCAGCTAGTTATGGTGTTTTTGGTAAGCCGACTAATGTCAATAATACAGAAAGTTTTACAAGTATTCCATGGATTATCGAACATGGTGGTCAGGCATTTGCTGATTTAGGCGTTGCAGGGTCAGGTGGAAGCAAACTCTTTTCTGT
>JBFIDU010000382.1:0-1523 GCA_041603755.1 Methylophilaceae bacterium | reverse complement strand
GAGGAGAATCCAAAAGCAAGAGTCACCTTTAACTTTGTACCAATATTGGTTGAGCAGTTATTAGACTATAAGCAACAGTTTGAAGATAACGACATTAGAGATCCTTTGCTAGCTCTTCTTGTGAAAGTTGACTTAAACGATGTTAGTTATTCTGAATGTAAGCTAATCGTAGAGAGTTGCTTTAAGGCGCATCATGAAAAAATGTTGAGTCCATTCCCCCATTATCAACGCTTATTAAATATCTACCAACAAGTAGAACCAATTATGAGCGATGAATATGACTTTCACTACTTATCAGCACAATATAAAGCCGATTTACTTGTTTGGTATCATTTGGCGTGGTGTGGTGAAAGTCTGCGGCAGAATAATAAAATTGTTCAAGGTTTAATGGCAAAAGGTGTCTTGTTTACCACAGAGGAGCGACAGCAATTATTTAATGTCATCAAAGAAACTATCAGTGGTCTTATTCCTCGTTATAAGGTTTTGATGGAAGATGGACAAATTGAAATATCTACGACACCTTATTATCACCCAATCTTGCCATTGCTTATTGATTTTAAATCGACAAAAGATGCAATGCCAGACGCTCCACTTCCTGAGCATAAATACTATGCTGGCGGTGTTGAGCGCTCCCGAGCGCATATTAAGTCTGCAGAAGCGTATCATGAACAAGTATTTGGCGAAAAACCGAAAGGAATGTGGCCTGCTGAAGGGGCTGTTTCTCACGCGGCATTATCATTGCTCGCAGAGCATGGGGTGGATTGGGCCGCAACGGGTCAAGGGGTATTAGCCCATAGCTTACTCAAATGCGGAATGGATGTCAGTAATAAAAATAGTTATTTATACCAGCCGTATAAAATTACCAATGGTAAAGATGACATTCTTTGTTTTTTTAGAGATGACGAACTGTCGGATAAAATTGGGTTCGAATATTCCAAAATGCACTCAACGCAGGCAGTTGAAGACTTTATAAAAAATCTGGAAAATATTTATCGTTCTAATCCTAAGAAGTCGCAAGTAGTTAGCGTGATATTAGATGGTGAGAATGCGTGGGAGTATTATCCATACAACGGCTACTATTTTTTGAAAGAATTATATGAGGCACTCACCAATCACCCCCACATAACAATGTCCACCTTCAGTGACATTGTTGCATTGAAAAAAACAGGCGACTTTCCTAAAGCCACTGTTTTGTCGCAGGTGGCTGCTGGTAGTTGGGTTTATGGCACATTCAGTACCTGGATCGGCAGCAAAGACAAAAATGCCGCATGGGATTTACTGTGCGAGGCAAAAAAAGTCTACGACCAAGTTGTTCATACGTTTGACACCGATAAAAGAGCTGCGTGCGAGCGACAACTAGCCATATGTGAGGGTTCAGACTGGTTTTGGTGGTTCGGCGATTACAACGCTTCCGATAGTGTAAAAAGTTTTGATCAATTATATAGACGAAATTTGATTAATTTATATGAGCTACTAGGACAAACTGTTCCACAAAACTTATATAAAGAAATCAGTCAAGGCGG
>JBFIDU010000381.1:0-1523 GCA_041603755.1 Methylophilaceae bacterium | reverse complement strand
GGGATCAAGTATTGGTATCAGTAAAGTGAAAAAAACTGGTGAGCTAGCAGCTGCCTATGCTTTGGCAGCAGCAGCAGATCCTTTGGTGATAGCAGAGCAATACATAGGTGGCGGTGAATATACCGTTGGTATTTTGGGTGATACAGCATTACCAATCGTGAAAATCGTGCCACAGACCGAATTTTATGATTACGAAGCAAAATACATGCGTGATGATACTCAGTATTTGTGCCCATGTGGTTTAAGCAAGGATGTTGAAGCCAATATTCAGAAGGAAGCATTAGAAGCATTTCATGCAATTGGCTGCAGTGGATGGGGGCGTGTTGACTTTCTGATGGATGAAACAGGCAAACATTACTTTTTGGAATTAAATACCAGTCCTGGTATGACGGACCATAGCTTAGTGCCTATGGCTGCTAAAGCAGCTGGAATAAGCTTTGATGAGCTAGTGTTAGCCATATTGGCGATGACAATAAAAACCGAGAGTTCGGAGCAAGCTTATGTGGGATAAGCCAGCTTTATTGAATTGGTTAGCAAACTTGTTTTTCGCGATATCAGTCGTGCTGTTTATCTATGGTGTGCTATTTGTGTTCGTACATTTACCCATTTTTCCAATTCGTGAAGTGAAGATTAGTGGTGCGTCAGAACATGTTAATCGTGAGCAAGTACAGTTGATTGTAGATGCGCACTTGAAAGGCAATTTCTTCACATTAGATTTAGTGAAAACACGAGAAGCTTTTGAAAAGCTGCCATGGGCACGGTCAGTCAGCGTGAGACGTCGTTGGCCAGATGCGCTAAATGTTGAGATTGAAGAACATGTTGCCTTAGCACGGTGGGGCGATATTGCTTTGGTCAATACGCGTGGAGAACTATTTCATGCAGCCTCCGACGCGGAGCTACCAATGTTTTATGGTCCTGGCGATGGAGTGAAAGAGGTCACGAAACAATTTGCAGACTTTAGCAAAATTTTGAGTCGAGCAGATATAAAGGTGAAGCAGATTACGCTGTCTCCCAGACGAGCATGGGAAATTAAGACAGATGAAAATTTGATTATTTCATTAGGCCGTTTAGATATGGCAGCGAGACTCGATAAATTTACAGCAGTTTATCAAGCTGTATTGAGTCATTTGAATGCTGAAATTAAATACGCAGATTTACGTTATCCAAATGGATTCGCTGTGCGTAAACCGAAAAAGTTATCAATGCAAGAATTACCAAAGGCGCAAAATTTTGCGTTTACATCGGGTGTAAAAGGGAGTGGAAATGAGCAAAGTGCGTGAAGAAAAGAACCTTATTATAGGGTTAGATATCGGCACATCTAAAATTGTGACCCTGGTAGCGGAGTTGTTACCTGAGGGTGCTATTAAAGTAATCGGATTAGGACAGCATGCCTCGAGAGGTTTGAAAAAAGGTGTGGTTGTCAATATTGACTCGACGATGCAGGCGATACAACGTTCGCTGGAAGAAGCGGAGTTGATGGCTGATTGCAAAATAGAAAGTGTATTTACAGGTATTGCAGGTAG
>JBFIDU010000380.1:0-1523 GCA_041603755.1 Methylophilaceae bacterium | reverse complement strand
CAGGCCGTTTATGTAATGCAAGAAAAAAGCCCTCACGTAACTTTTCATCTTTAAAATCTTCACGATTACCGTTACCTTTAATGACTTGCGGTAGACGTAAATCCGCTGTTTCATAAGTGGTAAATCGTTTATCACAGCTACCACATCGACGTCTGCGACGAATTGCATCACCTTCGTCATTCACACGAGAATCAATGACTTGGGTATCAGCTGCACTACAAAAAGGGCATTTCATGCGTATTGTTTATCAGTTATTAATCGCCATAGACAGGAAAGCGTGATGTGAGCTCATGCACGCGTGCTTTAGTAGCCGCGATTGCCTCTTCATCAGCTGGATTATCTAATACGTCTGCTATCAAATTAGCTACTAATTTTGCTTCCGCTTCTTTGAAACCTCGTGTAGTAATCGCTGGTGAGCCAATCCTAATTCCGGATGTCACAAATGGGCTTTCTGGGTCATTAGGAATTGCATTCTTGTTCACCGTAATATGCGCCAACCCAAGCACTGCATCAGCAGCTTTACCAGTCAATCCCTTTGGTCGTAAATCAACTAAAAAAACATGTGACTCCGTCCGGCCGGAAATAATCCGTAAACCACGCTCGGCTAGCGTTTCTGCCATCACCGCAGCATTTTTCAATACTTGCGTTTGATATTCTTTGAATTCAGGTGTTGATGCTTCAAGGAACGCTGTCGCTTTGCCAGCCATTACGTGCATTAATGGCCCACCTTGCAAGCTTGGAAATACGCTTGAATTTAATTGTTTTTCATATTCAGCTTTCGCCATGATAATGCCGCCACGAGGGCCACGCAGCGTTTTGTGCGTGGTTGAGGTCACAAAATCTGCATATGGCACTGGGTTTGGATAAACACCTGCTGCAATTAGACCTGAGTAATGCGCCATATCCACCATAAAATAGGCACCTACTTTTTTAGCAATTTCAGCCATACGCGCCCAATCAAAACGAAGTGCATAAGCTGAAGCACCACCGATTAATAACTTAGGCTTAGTTTCGAGCGCAATACGCTCCATATCATCGTAATCGATCTCTTCTTTCTCATTAAGACCGTAAGCCACAATATTAAATAACTTACCTGAAATATTAGCCGGTGAGCCATGCGTCAAATGCCCTCCGTGACCAAGGTTCATTCCCATGATGGTGTCGCCCGGCTTTAACATAGCAAAATAAACAGCTTGGTTCGCTTGCGAGCCTGAATGTGGCTGCACATTGGCATATTCTGCCCCATATAAGCGTTTTAAACGATCAATAGCCAACTGCTCAACTTGATCAACAAATTCACATCCGCCATAAAATCGCTTACCTGGATATCCCTCTGCATATTTATTGGTTAACTGTGAACCTTGTGCCTCCATAACAGCAGGGCTGGTGTAGTTTTCTGAGGCAATCAGTTCAATATGCTGATCTTGTCGGACAACTTCTGCATCAATCATTCTTGCTATTTCAGGATCTGTAGTGTGAAGCGTTTTTGCGTGACTAAACATGGGGTTTAAAATTTCCAAAGT
>JBFIDU010000379.1:0-1574 GCA_041603755.1 Methylophilaceae bacterium | reverse complement strand
CCTTCTAGCGCCTCAAACTGTGGTGTGAATCCACACTTGCTAGCGGTATTGACCACCAAAATTGGCTTGTCTTGATACTCGCATAAATCAAACGTCTTTCCATTTAATGTTTTAAACTGGTGATTATAAAGCGCATCACATTCTGCGTATGCCATTGTATTTACCCCAACCATAAAAAGTAATGAAACCAAAATCTTAATCATACATCCTCCCAAAATAGTGACATTGTGACCACACGTGAGATAAATCGTTCTTGAAAGTTACATATCAACTTCTTGCTATTACTTCATGCAACATATCATGACAATATCTGTCACCCATGCGAACAATATTGGCATCTGTTGAACATTTGGCATACTTGATGACAATTTTGCCATTCTTGCTATTTCAGCTCTAGTATTAGCCATACTTAAATGCATATTTAAACTTATTTATCAATGAGTTAGGTGACTATATAACGGATGGCATAAAAAATGCTCAATATAAACTATATCTTATTGTAGTAGTTGAAGGACAAAATAAATTGCAAGACATAAAACAAAATATTAAAAGTAAAATCAATGACATAGATCAGATGCTTAACGATTTGAACTCAGATGAGAATGTGCTTAACAAGGCAGATGATATCAATAAAATTATTGAAATTAATCAGTTAGATCTTGTTGATGTATTAAGCAATATTCTTAATTAGCACGGTGTTTTCTATTTTTATTGAAAGTTATGAGTAATAAGAACTGGCATGTTATGTGCATGCTGAATATTACAACTAACATTACATTTTGGATAAAAAGAAAGGTAAGGTTATTAATATGGCAGAAACAAGAACCACAGCAAAGGAAATTGAAATTCTAAATCAACGGCTAGAAGACCTTGCAGGTGATGAATTAAGTGATTTTAATGATGATCTTGAGCTAAATGCAGATTTAGATAAATTCACTGATATGGATATATTTTCAGAAATAGACAATTATCACTAATTACTTGACGCACAAATTAAATTGTTTTGCACCAAAGCAGAACAATATTTAGAGGTTGATCTTTATAACTTGTCTGCCAGCACGAGCCTGAGGTTCAGCAAACAAAGTCTAATCTAACGAGGTTGTTTGCGACGCTCAAAATGTTCAAACGGCACTTCATTCACTTCGATACCCATATCGAATGTGATTGGTAATTCACGATTCTCAAAGATATTATTCAAAAAAGATTTATTCTGTAATTCGACTAATGAAATGGCATTTCTAGGCGATTTCCGACGTTCAAACTGATCAAAACTGACCTCTTTGACCTCGAATGCTAAATCTACCATCATTAATACGCCTATCACATATGTTTTATTCTAAGGTTTTTTAGTGCACAGAAAACCGCAAAGCAAAGTATGAAATATGATTACCAATCTACCAATAGCCCTAAATGACTATACACGGGCACGTTACTGGCGGAGAGAGAGGGATTCGAACCCTCGATAGAGTTGCCCCTATACCACCTTTCCAGGGTGGCGCTTTCGACCACTCAGCCATCTCTCCGCGATTTAGTTCAGATATAAACTGTGCGAGATTATAGCGGATGGCTCACTT
>JBFIDU010000378.1:0-1594 GCA_041603755.1 Methylophilaceae bacterium | reverse complement strand
TGTTACCCATCGTAGATAAGCCATTGATTCAATATGCAGCAGAAGAAGCAATGGCAGCAGGTGCGACAGAGCTTATCTTTATTACGGGTAAAAATAAGCGCTCGATAGAAGATCATTTCGATAATGCAAGTGAGCTAGAAGCGCAACTTGAATCGAGTGGTAAAAAAGAAATGTTAGCGTTGCTGAAAGCAATTTTACCTTCACATGTTTCTTGTATCTTTATTCGTCAGCCTAAAATGCTTGGTCTAGGTCATGCAGTATTGTGTGCAAAGCCTGTAGTAGGTGATGCACCATTCTCTGTCATTTTGGCAGACGATTTGATTGATGCAGATGTTTCTGTTACCAAGCAAATGTCTGATGTTTATGCAACTAAAGGAGTATCAATATTAGGTGTGCAGGATGTTCCACGTGAGGCGACAGCTAGTTACGGTATTGTTGATGCTGAGAAATTAGAAGAAAATCTATTAAAGGTGAATAGTATTGTTGAAAAGCCAAAGCCTGCAGAAGCGCCATCAACTTTAGGTGTTGTTGGCCGCTATGTATTCACACCACAAATATTCGATTGCCTTGAAAAAGTGAAACCTGGCAAAGGCAATGAAATTCAATTGACAGATGGTATTGCGGACTTGATGAAAATTCAGGATGTACTGGCATATCGATTCTCTGGTAAGCGATTTGACTGTGGTAGCAAGCTCGGTTTTATGCAGGCAAATGTAGAGCTTGCATTAAAACATCCTGAATTAAAGGATAGCTTTGCCCAGTATCTTAAAAATGTAACATTGTAATTATACAATCATGGCATCTGACGATCCTCATCAGTATTTGCAAAATGCGGATTGCATTTATGACGAGAATCAAGTGAAGGAAGCCATTGCTACGCTGGCTAAAACCTTAAATGCTGATTATAAAAGTGAGCAACCGATAGTATTGAGCGTCATGAACGGCGCTATTTACTTTGCTGGTCATTTGTTACCGAGTTTAACATTTCCACTTATACATGATTATGTGCATGCAACACGTTATCGGCAAGATGTGCTTGGTAAAGATATCGTTTGGTTAGTAGCGCCAAAACCGTCGATAAAGCATAAAAGTGTTTTGATAATTGATGACATATTAGATGAAGGAATTACGCTTAAGGCAATTGTGGATAAATGTTATGAGATGGGTGCTGAGGACGTTAAAACGGTAGTGCTGGCTGAAAAAACACTCAATAAATCTAAAGTAATTGCTGCAGATTATGTTGGGTTAAATGTACCTGATCGATATGTTTTTGGCTGTGGTATGGATGTCTATGGGTGGTGGCGAAATCTACCGCAAATCTATGCGTTAAAAAGTACCTAATATAGGTGATTGCATAACGTACTAAGCTTGATAAAATACCAACAACAGATTGTCATAATTTCGACGTTACCGTTGGCACTAGAGCACTATTTACAATAAGTCTAATTCTTAATTTTCATAACCTATTGTTTTAAAAAAACTAATTAATAATTTGAAGGTGGTATTAAATATGCAACTGTTACCTCAAGAATTTGATATTGATCAAGAGAGGTTAACAGTGAAAAACGAAAGCAATGAAAATAAAGTGTGGGAT
>JBFIDU010000377.1:0-1606 GCA_041603755.1 Methylophilaceae bacterium | reverse complement strand
GTCATCTTTAATGACGAGTTTTTTGTAAACCCCGCCAACTGCATCGTGCAACACAATTTCTTCAGTATCGTCCCCTCCAGTAAAATCTCCCGCAGAAAACAAATCAATGCCTGTCACTTTTAATTTTGTTGAGGTGACAGAACCTTTGTATGAACCAATACCAAAGTTGGCTAAGTGTGTGGCGCACACCTTAGCCATTTCAAATAACGGTGCGACTAATCCATACGATAAGCCACGATGTGACACACATTCCCCAACTGCGTAAACACGTGGGTCAAATGTTTGCATCGTATCATTCACGACGATGCCTTTATCACAATGAATACCTGCTGACTCAGCAAGTGCATAGTTTGGCCTAATACCTACTGCAAAGACAACCAAATCCGCTGGAATCTCAAAACCCTCCTTGAACTTAACCGCGCTAACACGTCCAGCATCGTTACCGATAATGGCCTCTGTATTCGTTTTGAGGTGAAATTTTAAGCCTTTTGCTTCTAGTGACTTTTGCAACATGATGCCTGCTGTTTTATCGAGTTGCTTTTCCAGCAACCATTCATTTCGGTGTATGACGGTTACATCCATCCCCTGAATCTTTAGTCCATTAGCCGCTTCCAAGCCCAACAAACCACCACCAATCACAACAGCATGTTTATATTTTTTTGCCGCAGCAATCATGTCATTGGTATCTTTAATATCTCTATAACCAAGCACGCCATCAAGCTCTTTGCCAGGAATAGCTGGCATGAATGGCTTGGAACCCGTCGCAATTAATAATCGATCATATGCGGCGGTTGTACCATTTTCTGCTGTTACTACTCGATTAACACGGTCAATCTTGTTCACACGAGCATCGGTATGCAAAGTAATGTTATGCTCTGCATACCATTCACGCGTATTCAGTATGATATCGTCAATCGTTTGCTCATTTGCCAAGACTGGCGACAGCATAATGCGGTTATAGTTTGGATATGGCTCGTCGCCAAAAACGGTAATATCGTAGATATCTGGAGATATTTTCAATAGCTCCTCTACCACCCTCATTCCTGCCATACCGTTACCAATGACCACTAATTTCATTTTTTTCATAATTTCCCGCCTGCTGTTTCTTATTACATCTTTTGTTGATCAAAAATCGTTTTTAAATGTTATTGAGATAAATCGGGTAAGGATCTATTTCAGTAATATTTATGGAGTAGCGCCAAGCTGCAGGGGAGCAGCTTGGCGTACCGTTGCAATAAAGATGACTAAAACTGATACATTGCAGTCACCCATATTTTCTCAGTTGTTGGCTTACGGCCAGCTCCAGCCACTTTGTCATCTTCAGTAAATTTGGCGTATTCAACTGAACCAATTAACTGTTTTGTAAATGGGTAGTAAACGCCAAGATCCAACTCCTTACCGAATTGATCACCTGTTCCACCGCCAATGGTATTGAATTTGCGGTCAGCATCAATAAAGTGATATTCCGCTTTTAGCGTGGCACCCATTAACTTACCACCAGCAATCAGGATGGTGTCTTCAATACCTGCGTCAGGTGTTACTAAGAATAAATCGGACCATCCCTGAAAGAGGTGGTTTGTACCTAACTGTGTCTGGAAGGCTTTAT
>JBFIDU010000376.1:0-1617 GCA_041603755.1 Methylophilaceae bacterium | reverse complement strand
GTATTCAATATAGCCCAGAAGAAGTCGCGCTAGAAACAGCTGGTGGTATTGCGAATGCTTTACCTATGTTAGGGGATGGTCCTTTTTTAGTCGTCAATGGTGATGTGTTTTGTGAAATAAATTTCTCATTAAAATTAGAAGCACCATATTTAGCACATTTGGTTATGGTGGATAATCCACCACAACACGCCCAAGGCGACTTTGCCTTAGATGCAGGTATGCTAAAGGCAGACGGCCCTGTGAAGTTAACTTATTCAGGTGTTGGTGTTTATTCACCGTTACTATTTAAGGATATAGTGAAGGGTGATTCAGCAAAATTAGCGCCGCTATTAATCTCGGCAATGACTGACAATCTAATCTCAGGTGAACATTATCAAGGGGTTTGGCATGATATAGGCACGCCTGAACGATTAAATATGCTTGATGCCAACATTAGCAACAGCGAATTAAATCAGCCTTAGCCATATTAAGCTGCAAATCTATGCAATAAAGATTTTCGTTTATTACTATCAATTCTCGATCTGATTGGTTTAGATTCAATCCTTTGTTTGAATAACGCATATCAGTCGAATGATAATGCTGCAGAATATGTATTCATAAAATTGAACCTAAGCAACAATATGCAACCAAATAGGCTAAAATGCATTTTGATAACAGAGATCCAAGGATAGTTTTTGAGTTTTCCTATAAAAGAGTTTAGTGCTAGACGTCAGCAGCTTATTGCAGCAATGGGTGATGGTATTGCGGTAATCCCGACATCCCCTGAAGTCATCAGAAACCGCGATAGTCATTATCCTTATCGATTTGATAGTTATTTTTACTATTTGACTGGGTTTAAAGAGCCAGAGTCAGTATTAGTACTGATTGCTGGAAAAGAGCCTAGAAGCATTTTATTTTGCCGTGATAAAAATTTGGAGCGAGAAATTTGGGATGGGTTTCGCTTTGGACCAGATGTGGCACAAATTGAATTTGGCTTTGATGAAACCTATAGCATTGATCAGCTTGATATTGTTATACAAAAACTGCTAACCAATCAGGAACAACTCTTTTACAGCTTGGGGTCCGATTGTCATTGGGATGCAAAGGTGATGCGTTGGCTAGGCGAGCTGCGGGAGCAAGCTAGAACAGGCATTCATGCGCCTGATCAAATAATGGATGTTCGTAAACTCATCGATGAGCTCCGTTTGCGCAAAACACCATACGAATTAGATTTAATGCGCCGCTCAGCAAAGATCGCAGCAGGCGCACATTTGCGAGCGATGCAAAAAACCAAAGTCGGCAAATATGAGAATGAAATTGAAGCTGAATTTCTACACGAATTCTATCGTAAAGGCGCACAAGCCCCTGCCTATACTAGTATTGTCGCTAGCGGCGCTAATGCATGTACGCTACATTACAATGCTAATAATTGTGAGTTAAAAAATGGTGATTTATTGTTGATTGATGCTGGTTGTGAACTAGATGGTTATGCCTCTGATATCACAAGGACATTTCCAGTTAATGGCAAGTTTTCCGCAGAACAAAAAGATATCTACGAACTGGTGCTAGCCGCACAAGCCGCCGCAATAGAAAAAGTCACCACGCAAAGCCACTGGAATGCGCCACATGAGGCTGCTT
>JBFIDU010000375.1:0-1623 GCA_041603755.1 Methylophilaceae bacterium | reverse complement strand
CATTCTTCTAGGGTCGAGCATGCTAACAATTGGTAATGTCTATGCCGCAGGTTTTGCATTGATAGAGCAAAATGCAAGTGGTATGGGTAATGCATATGCAGGAGCTGCAGCAGTTGCAGAAGATGCAAGTACGATATTTTTTAACCCTGCCGGCATGACATATATTGATGGTACGCAAGCAGTTGGTGCAGTACATTTCATCAGGCCGCAGGCTGAGTTTAATGATAAAGGGTCTCTTAAGGCAGTGGGTTTCCCACCTCCTGGAGATGAAGGCTCTGATGCTGGAAGTTTGGCAGTGGTTCCTAATTTCTACTTTATGACAGAAATTAACCCTTTAGTAAAAGTAGGTGTCGGTGTTAATGCACCTTTTGGACTCAAAACTGAATATGATGATGAGTGGCTTGGTAGATTTCAAGCAGTTAAATCCGAGCTTAAAACCGTTAATATAAACCCTTCAATTGCAATAAAAGTAAATGATCAATTGTCATTTGGGTTTGGTCTGTCGGCAATGTGGGCTGAAGCTGAGTTAACGCGTCAAGTCAATAGAGTGGTTGCTCCAGAGTCGGATGTAAAGATAAAGGGGGATGACTGGGGTTTTGGTTTCAATTTGGGTGCTATTTATCAGGCAACACAAGATACGCGCTTAGGTTTTGCTTATCGTTCAAAGGTAACACAAACGCTTGAAGGTGATGCTAAATTTGGTACGGCATTGGCAGCGGGAAATTCTGATGTAACTGCAAAAGTTGATTTACCAGAAAGTTTCTCTGCAAGTGTGTTCAGCAAAGTAAATGATAAATGGGATGTGATGGCGGATGTTACTTGGACACGTTGGAGCCGTTTTAAAGAGTTAAGAATTAAGTTTGACAGTGGTGCTGCTGACGCAGTGACCGAGGAGAATTGGAGTAACACGTTGCGCTATTCCGTTGGTTTAAATTATCATTACAGTGATGATATTAAACTAAGAGCAGGTTTAGCTTATGATGAGGAAGCTATCAAAGACGAATATAGAACAGCACGCATTCCTGGAAATGATAGAAAGTGGGTGTCTTTAGGCGCTAGTTATCAAATAACACAAGCATCAAAATTTGATATCGGATATTCACATTTGTTTGTTAGTGACGCCGATATTGATGATAATCAGAATACACTAGCAAAAGGATTTAATGGCCGGCTTACTGGTGATTATGAAGCAAGTGTTGATATCTTAAGTTTGCAATACACACACAATTTTTAATGATTGTATAAACCCAAAGACAACATCAAAGAAAATAATAAAAAAGAGGCTTTTAAAGCCTCTTTTTTTATTTGTGTATTAAATATTATTCAATTAATAAGTCTAATTTTCCTGGTACGCCATTCATTGCATCAGCATCTTCCAATGGATCTTTGCGAGATGAAATGATAGGCCAAACTTTCGCTAAGCGCTCATTTAGCTCGATAAAATGTTGTTGGTCTGCTGGTACATCATCTTCCGCAAAAATCGCCTCAGCGGGGCACTCAGCAACGCATAACGTACAATCGATACAATCATCAGGGTTAATAGCCAAAAAGTTTGGACCCTCAACAAAACAATCGACAGGGCAGACATCTACACAGTCTGTATATTTACATTGAATACAATTT
>JBFIDU010000374.1:0-1624 GCA_041603755.1 Methylophilaceae bacterium | reverse complement strand
TTGAATATGTAGCTGATCAGCTTAACCAATTTAATTTGGCCTACTTACATACAGTTGAAGGCGGTATTCACGGCGGCGGCGAACACGATGCTTTCGATTTTGAAACATATCGCAAGATGTTCAAGGGGGCTTATATTGCTAATCTTGGCTATGACAAGGCGCGTGGCAGTGCCGCTGTGTTGCGTGGTCATGCCGATGCGGTAGCATATGGTGTGCCTTATATTGCAAATCCTGATCTGGTTGCTCGGTTTGCGCTGGACGCAAAATTAAATGAAGCAAATCCTGATACTTTTTATGGCGGTGGAGCAGAAGGTTATACTGACTACCCTTTTATCAATATAAATTAATGAAGAAAGGCCTAGTAATGAAGAAACCAGCAACTACACAAGAGCCAATCAATGAGATTATTGCAAATCGTTGGAGCCCTGTTGGCTTTGATGCAAACAAGTCTTTAACACAAGCACAAATTATCAGCTTATTGGAGGCTGCTAGATGGGCGCCATCATGCTTTGGTGATCAACCATGGCGTTTTATTGTTTCTGATAAAGCAAGTCATGAAGCGGCATGGCAAAAAGCCTATGAATGTTTGGTGCCAGGTAACCAAAAATGGGCAGAAAATGCACCATTATTGATATTAGTCTGCACAGACACGCGATTTAGTCATAATGATAAACCTAACCGTTGGGGAGGCTATGATGCAGGTGCAGCAGCCGTAAGCCTATGTTTACAGGCAACCAGTATGGGTTTGTTTACCCATCAAATGGGTGGCTTTGATGTACAAAAGGCGAGAGAAGTTTTTGCTATTCCAGAACAGTATGATTTGATGTCTATGGTTGCTGTTGGTTATGGTGTCGATGCAGAGAAACTACCTGAAGATTTAAAAGAAAGGCAGTTGAAAGAAAGAAGCCGGCATCCGTTAGGTCAGATATTCTTTGATGGTATGTGGAATAAACCGATCATCTGATAAAATAATGGTTTAACTGATTAATAGGAAATCTCATGGCGGTTGTAAAATTAACAAAGGAAAATTTTAAAGACACGATAACCAACAATGACTTTGTCATTGTGGACTTCTGGGCACCATGGTGCGATCCGTGTGTTAACTTTACGCCTACATTCGAGGCAGCGGCTGAAAAAAATCCAGATATCGTGTTTGGTATGGTCGATACAGAAGCTGATCCTGAAATTAGTGATTATTTTGAAGTTGAGAAAATTCCTGCAATATTAGTAGTACGTGAGCAGGCAGGTATTCATGCGCAACAAGGTGAAATTGGCGCGCCTGCATTAGATGAAATTATTAAGTGGGCTCGTGAGTACGATATGTCTACGGTACGTCAATACTACGCAGATGAGGCTACTAAACCGAAATCCTAAAGTTCTTCCTGCCCAAATAAAAAAGCCGCAAATTGCGGCTTTTTTTGTGACTGACATATAGATTACTTTATTAGCCTAGCGTAAAGCGATACACGTAATAAATACCGACCAGTATCATGATATACATTGGCAGGTTACCGCTTTTTTTCTTTGTATCTTTGCTTGGTGATGATATCCAGCGGTTAAGTATCCAAAGGACTAAAATAAGCACTGGTAACAGTAGCATTTTAGCGGTCGACTCAAAAAAGAA
>JBFIDU010000373.1:0-1627 GCA_041603755.1 Methylophilaceae bacterium | reverse complement strand
GCACAAACTTTATATAAATCCGCACGTAACGACTTGCTACAAATTCGTGTGCTATTAAAAAATGGTCGCACCCAATCTTCAGTAGGATCGGGGTTTCTCATTGGCAACAGTCAGCTTGTTGTGACTAACTACCATGTTGTTTCACAAATTGTGATGCATCCTGAAAACTATATTGGCGAATTTGTTGATACCAATGGTGAGCGTGGTAACGTTGAGCTTCTGGCTGTTGATGCGCTGCATGATTTAGCCGTGGTCAAAATAAGCCGCAATGGCACAGGTTATTTTAAAGTACCAGAAACACTACCCACATTATCGCAAGGCCAGTACTTATACTCACTAGGTAATCCACTTGATTTGGGGTTTGCCATCTCTGAGGGCGCTTATAACGGGATTATCCGCCGAGGGTTTTATGATCAATTGATGTTTACAGGGCCAATTAATGCTGGCATGAGTGGCGGCCCTAATATAACGCAAGACGGTCAGGTGGCGGGTGTTAATGTCTCTAAAAGGCTGGATGGTGAGTTAGTGAGTTTTTTGGTGCCTGTTAAATATGTGCGTGATTTGCTGAATGAAGCAGAACAACGTGATAATCAAATAGCGGAGTCAACGAAAGTTGCCAGCATTGTTTTTAAGAAAGAGGTGGGGCAACAGTTGCTCTCACATCAGAACAGCATGTTGGATAACGTGTTATCCGAACCACTTTCCTTAAAAACACTTGGTGATTATCAAGTACCTGTGCGTGAGTCTGACCAAATGCGTTGCTGGGGAAGCTCTAATGATAACAAAGATAGTCCATTTGACTTCAGTAGCATTAATTGCTCAATGGAGTCTGCCATTTTTGTTTCCAATCAATTAACAGTAGGCCAAATTAGTATTCGACATGAGTATATTAAGGCAACCAATATGGGGCGCTTACGTTTTTCAGCATTGCAAAGTAGTTCATTTAAAAATGAAGCGTTTGGCAATGACAAAGATGTTAATCGCACATCGCCAATGTGTAATGAGCGCTTTGTGACAAATAGCAAAATCCCCATGCGCGCAGTTATCTGCGTAAGGGCTTATCGTGAATTCGACGGTTTATACGATTTCTCTTTGCTTACAGCTGCTACTGATGAAAGCCTCATCAGTTTACAAAGCCGTCTGGATGCAACTGGTGTTAGTTACGAAAACGGGCTACGGCTTGCCAGCACATTTATCAAGGGACTAGGACGAACTGCTGAAAAAGTCACAGGAAATGAGGTGGCAAAATGAATCAAGATGTCGTTAAACCACCCTACTATGTAGAATTATTAACGCGTGACAAAAACTTGAAAGCACGTCACCGCTTTGAAAAACTCCCTATACGTATTGGTCGCAGCTATGATAATGACTTAATTCTGGATGACCCATATGTGGCAGCAAATCATGCGCTGATTGAACAATCAGAAGATGGTATTTTGCAGATTCGTGATTTAAATAGTGAAAATGGTTTAGTTGTAGATGGGAAAAAACAGTCGCACATCACACTAGACAATCACGTTGTCCGCTTAGGACATACTAATTTACGTGTACGACATGCTGGCTCTCAAGTAGCACATGCATTACTTGATAAGGCAGCACATCGCTGGGAGGGTTGGCCACCTGCGAT
>JBFIDU010000372.1:0-1631 GCA_041603755.1 Methylophilaceae bacterium | reverse complement strand
TCGCGTCAAGCGTGGCACGATGCTGAAGTTTGAGCCGAAGCAAGTTGTTGAACTCATGGAGTGGGCAGGATTAGATGTGCCAAACACACCACATAAACAATTAAGTAAGCACGAGAAAGATAAAGCAACAGCTGTATTTACGCCCAAAGTACGTAAACGTAGAGGCAGTGTATTGGCGCATCCACCAAAAGAAAAAGAGTCAGTTGAGAAAGCGGTAAAGGCGCGTAGACCTAATGCGGCTAATAGTAAGACACCCAAAAGAAAGCCAACGAAACAGCGGCGTATTAGGTCTTAGTTAAATTACTATGTCGATTTTATGCTACTCAGCTGCGCTTTGGTCAGCAAAAACACGAATTGGTCTCCACCACTAGTATCCAGCCAAACAAAAGGAACTTGTGGGTAAGCGTCAAGGAGCGCGTCTCGGTTGTGACCGATTTCTACAACCAGAATACCGTCATCTGTTAAATAATTAGCGGCTTGTTTCAAAATCGTGTGTGTATGATCTAAACCTGCTGTGCCACTACCTAAAGCTAACTGTGGTTCATTTCGGTACTCTTTTGGCAACTGAGCCATACTTGCTGCATCAACATAAGGCGGATTACTGATAATAATGTCATAGGTTTTGCCAGTTAGGGCCGTAAACATATCAGACTCAATTGCTGTCACTTGTGCTTCTAAACCGTAGTTTGCAATGTTGATGTTACAGACCGCAATGGCATCTTTTGAAATATCAATGACGTCAACCGCAGCACTAGGAAAGGCATGTGCAAGCAACACTCCCAAACAGCCGCTGCCAGTACAAATATCTGCTGCACTTTGTATCATTTCAGGAAATTCTATCCAGGGGCTTAGGCTGTCATCAAGCAATAACTCTGCAATAAAAGAACGGGGAATAATGACACGTTCATCGACATAAAATTTATAGTCATGTAACCATGCTTCCCTTAATAGGTAGGCTGTTGGCGTATGGTTGGTGACTCTTTGCTCGATGAGGAAAGCTAAATGCTTTCCTTCCGCTTTAGTGATGCGCGCATCTAAAAAATTTCCAAGCGTATCCATCGGTAAGTGTAAGCCGCTCATGATTAACCAAACGGCTTCATCGTAGCTATTGTCAGCACCGTGACCATAGAAAATATCGGACACTTCGAACTGACTGACCGCATAACGTATCCAATCACGAATCGTTAAAAGCTCACTACTTAGAACGTCTGCATTCATCATGCTAATAATATTTCCATTGTTTTTTTGTAGGTTTCTTTTAGTGGCTCAATATCAGCTACTGCTACACATTCATTTAGTTTGTGGATAGTTTTGTTAAGTGGTCCAAATTCTACAACCTCATCACAAATGTCCGCGATAAAGCGTCCATCAGACGTGCCGCCGGTTGTCGATAGCGCTGGTGTCACATTGTAACTTGCTTGAATCGCTTCTGAAATCGCACTAGAAAGTGCACCTTTTGGTGTGATATAACTTTGGTTATGCTCCCATTCAATATCATATTCAAGTTCATGCTTATCTAGAATGTCGATTACGCGGGATTTTAAGTTGACTTCAGTGCTACCTTGACCGTCGTATTCTGGGCAGTAACGAAAGTTAAAAAGGATATTCACTTCACCAGGGACAACATTGGT
>JBFIDU010000371.1:0-1641 GCA_041603755.1 Methylophilaceae bacterium | reverse complement strand
GTGTATTGTGTTGCCCGCTGATATTGATGAATCGGTGCAGCATGATGAGAAGCCAGAAAATTATGTAAAGCGATTAGCGAAAGAAAAGGCGCTGACAACAGCTAGCAGCATGAAAAGTGAGTACTCTCATCTGGTGGTGCTAGCCGCTGATACAACAGTCAGTATAAATGAACGGATTTTAGGTAAGCCAGAAAACGACGAGATGGCTTATACAATGTTAAAGCAGTTATCAGGTAAAAAACATATAGTGCACACTGCCGTTGCCGCATGCTATAAAGGTAAGGTTAGAGTCGTCTTAAGTACGACAGCTGTAGACATGATGCGGCTGAGTCCAGATGCGATTAACACGTATATTGCCTCTGGTGAACATAGAGACAAAGCCGGTAGTTACGGCATTCAAGGCAAGGCCGCTGCTTGGATAAAACATATTGAGGGAAGCTATTCAGGTGTGATGGGATTGCCGCTATTTGAAACCATGCAACTTATTAATAAAATAGCATCTACATAATTGATTAATTGTTAAAGAGTTAAACATTGGGACAAGAAATACTTATTAATGTTACGCCACAAGAAACACGCGTAGCTGTATTAGAGCATGGTGTAGCACAAGAGCTACATATTGAGCGCAGTTCTTCATTAGGTATTGTAGGCAATATTTACTTTGGCAAGGTGTGTCGAGTTTTGCCTGGAATGCAATCTGCATTTGTTGAAATTGGCTTGCAAAGAGCAGCGTTTTTACATGCTGCCGATATTCGAGAATGTCATTCAGAAGAGGACGGCCAAGCAGGAAGGCCAATCCAAGAGGTACTACATGAAGGACAATTGATTATTGTACAAGTCATTAAAGAGCCGATTGGTACCAAAGGTGCAAGGCTGACAACTGAAGTGAGCATAGCTGGGCGCTTTCTGGTTTTTTTACCGCATCAAGATCATATTGGCGTATCGCAACGTATTGAAGATGAAGAAGAGCGTGAGATATTGCGTAATCGTTTGCTTGGGCTGTTACCTGAAGGTAAAAAGGGCGGTTTTATTATACGAACCATGTCTGAGACAGCTACTGATGAAGAGCTGAAATCGGATATAGATTATTTGGAAAAAGTTTGGGATAAAATTCAGGAGGATAGCAAGTTAGCGACTGAACGATCATTGATTTTTTATGATTTAAGCCTACCGCAGCGGGTACTGCGTGATGTTGTTAATGGTAATACTGTTAGTATTCGCGTTGATTCAAAAGAAACCTATTTGATGATGAAAGAATTCGCTGAGCTATATGTTGTTAAAGCGCTTTCACTACTGAGTCATTATCAAGGCAAACGTCCAATTTTTGATTTTTACAATATTGAGAAAGAGTTCGAACTCGCCTTTTTACGAAAAGTTGAGTTGAAATCTGGTGGCTATCTTATTTTTGACCAGACAGAAGCATTGACGACCGTTGATGTAAATACAGGTAGTTTTGTAAGCGGTAAAAGCTTATCCGATACGATATTCAAGACCAATCTTGAGGCGGCACAATGTATTGCACAACAGCTTAGATTGCGAAATTTAGGCGGGATTATCATTATTGATTTTATCGATATGGATGAAGATGAGCAACGTGAAAAGGTGCTAGAGGAACTTAAACGTGCTGTGAGTATCGATCGT
>JBFIDU010000370.1:0-1664 GCA_041603755.1 Methylophilaceae bacterium | reverse complement strand
TCTTTGATCGTGACAGGTCTAGCTATTGTCCTTAGTTTGGCTATCTCCATTATTGATGATGTGAGGTATACGCGCCAATCTACACAGCAACAATTGACCATATTAGCGGATATGATGGCTGCCAATAGTGCGCCAGCGCTGGTTTTCAGAGATCAGCAAGCAGCAAACGATAATCTACAACTTTTGCAGATCAATCAATTAATCACCAATGCTAGAATCTTTGATCAGGATGGAAATTTATTCGTTAACTATCAACGGTCAGGGGCAGCAGAATCAGAACTTTTTAAGGCGAATAGCCGAATATCGGCATTTGCACGACTATCAATTCAAAGACCTATTCAGTTTGATGGTGGAGTGATTGGACAATTGGTTTTTAACGTTGATATGACATCTATATGGCGTGTATTGTTTACGCAATGGTTAATGAAGCTATTAGTCTCAAGTATTCTGCTGCTGCTGAGTTATATCATTTTAAGAAAGTCTAGTGAGTATGTTTTGGGACCGATTAACAATCTTGCTAATGCGATAAGAGAGATTATTAATAGTGGCAATTACTCACTTAGAGTTGATAACCAAGCTGTTGATGAGTTAGGTTTTCTCACAGAAGAGTTTAACCTAATGCTGTCTAAGATTGAAGATCGCGATAATCAGCTACAACAAAGCAATGAAGCATTGGCGCAAGTACAAGAACCGATTGTACTCAGAGATGCGAAGCTGCGCTGTCAATATGTGAATCCGGCATTTGTAAAGTTATTTGGTTACTCACTTGATGAGTTACAAGGCACCAAAGAAACACTCGGCATGAAAAACCAGCCTGGTATTGAGCTCTCGCAAGCTGAAGTCTATGAGATTGCAAGAGAGCAAGGGGTATATAGAGGCGAAACTTTACGCGTAACTAAAGAAGGTAAAGTGTTGCCAATACAACGTCATATCAGCCCAGTAAGAGACAAAACGGGTGCACTGAAAGGTTACGTTTCTGTTTTAACAGATATTTCTGAGAATAAGAGAGCGGAAGAGATTATTTGGCGCCAAGCCAATTTTGATGCTTTAACGGGTCTGCCAAATCGCTTTATGTTCATGCAGCGGCTTAAAGATGATCTAAGGAAAATTAAACGTAACAGATCACCGTTAGGCCTTATGTTTCTTGATTTAGACCGATTTAAAGAAATCAATGACACACTAGGTCATGACATGGGTGATGCTTTATTAAAAGAAGCTGCAGCGCGTATCGTCAGTTGTTTGCGTGGAACTGATGTTGTGGGTTATACAGACAATGGCTATGTTGTGTCAGAGAGCGTTGCGCGTTTAGGTGGAGATGAATTCACGATTATTCTAAGTGATTTAAAAGAAGAAAATGCCGTTGATATTGTTGCAAGAAGGGTCTTGAAAAAGTTGGCAGAACCATTCTTGTTAGGCAGTGATTTAGTTCATCTGACTGGTAGCATTGGCATAGTTGAAACTTATCCAAATGAGACAATAGACGTTGAAACATTGATTAAGTACGCAGATATTGCCATGTACGAATCAAAGCAACAGGGAAGAAATCGATACACCAAATTTGATCAAAGCATGTTGCAAAAGGCGCAACAGCGAAACACGCTAATCAATGACATTCACAGAGCGTTAAAAGATAATGAATTTCAAGTGGTGTACCAACCAATTAT
>JBFIDU010000369.1:0-1666 GCA_041603755.1 Methylophilaceae bacterium | reverse complement strand
TTCATATTAGTATTAACCGTAAAAGAATTGAACGCTTCTTCAACTTTATTTCGATCCATACCACTGTTAGTAACTAGCCAATCTAAAGCAGCTTTCTGGTTAGATGGATTTAGGCTTTTCTCTTTGTGAATCGCATGGAACAATTTACTGTGCAATTTATCTGTGATACCAAGAGATTCCATAGTGAAGTAAACTTGTGCCATTGGCGCCCATGATGCGTTTGGAATACCAGGGATACGTTTAAAATTGACATCAGCAGGTTTATTTTTAAGCCAAGCATTCAGTGGTTGCTCCATTTGAAAGCAATGTGAACAGCCGTACCAGAATATTTCCATGACTTCTATCTTTTTTGGGTCATCAGTCGGAATTGTTTGCGTAACCGCATCAAACTCTTGTCCCAATTGTGGCGCTGCAATTGTCACTTGATTAAAACCTAGCGTGCTGAATAAAAGCATGCATGAAAGTAATAGTTTTTTCATTTCGTATCCTAATATTTTTCGGTTAGTTAGTTATTCTGTTTCATCTAACGTTTTATGACTCTGAAAGATGACAAAAGATTCATCTGCCAGGCGTTAGTTAGGTTTTGTTTCAGTGTGTATTTTAATTAAATCTGCATTAAAGTTATTCGCCATCAGTTGGTCACGCATCTTATTGATACTATCGATGTTATTGAATGGACCAACACGAACACGATGCCATGTTCCTTTTTCTGGGATTACTGCAGTTTGCACAATCGCCTCAAAGCCTTGTAAAGCAAGTTTAGCTTTTAGATTATCCGCATCCGCTACATTTTTGAATGAGCCGACTTGCAAGAAATAACTATCTTTTTTAACGGTGATGTCTGCATCATTAATTTCTTTAACCGTGACCGTGCTTTCTGTTTCAGGCAAGATCGTGTAAAAATCTAAATCATCTTCAGGTTTTGTTGCATCTGGTTGAGTTGATTCTGATAAGGCATCAATTTTAGGTGCGTTGATATTTTGGTCTTCAAATGGACTAGTATCACCTTTAATGTAGATGGTGAGTGCCACTGTCGCAATGACACCAAGTAAGAAACCGAATAGAAAGCCAGAAAAAAAAGGCTTGCCGCTACTCGTTTTTGGTTGTTTTGGTTTGTAATCTCTACTCATTTTTGTGCCTAATCTTTAATTGTTACATTTTACTCGGCGCGCTTACACCAAGCAAATCTAAGCCATTTTTCAATACGTGTTTAGTCGCGCTAATTAATGCTAGTCGAGATAGCTTCGTCGCTTCATCATCGACAAGAAACTTAGTGTCATTGTAGTATCCATGCAATTGGCTTGCGCATTCCTTGAGATAGTTGGCTATCATGTGTGGAGCCATATCAATCGCAGCATTTTTTACTAGCTCTGGAAATTCACTTAACTTTTGCATCAGTATTGTTTCTTGTGGGGATGTGAGCATATCTAAATCTACATCAATTAGACTACTAGAATCGCCACCCCATTGCGTCAATACACTGCAAATACGTGCATGGGCATACTGAATATAAAAGACTGGATTATCATTTGTTTGCGAACGAGCAAGATCAATATCAAAAACTAATTGCGAATCAGCACGACGAGCAGCTAAAAAGAAACGAGTTGCATCACATCCTACCTCATCAATCAAATCGCGTAAGGTCACATAGCTACCTGCACGTTTT
>JBFIDU010000368.1:0-1668 GCA_041603755.1 Methylophilaceae bacterium | reverse complement strand
TGGCTTCCTAACTCAATATAGCAACCCTTTACCAAAACAAGCAGCAAACTCTGCAAGTGCAAAACAATATGCTTTTACCGTTGATGACATACTGACTGGGATAAGCAAAAAGCAGTTCAAGCCTTATCTGCAACCCAAAGTTAATTTAAAAACAGGAAAGATTGTTGGTGCTGAGGCTTTGGCAAGATGGTTACATCCTGAGCATGGTGTCATTTCGCCTTTTGCTTTTATCCCATTATTGGAACAACATAAAAGTATTGATGAGCTCACTTTTTGCATGCTTGAGGAATCAGCATTGGCATGTAAGACACTAATAGAAAAAGGGCTTCCTCTCAATCTTGCTATAAACTTATCGTTGGTATCTCTGAATAATCCGGATATTGCAAAAAAAATTACGCAATTATTTAGTAGTTATAACGTAGACCCAAAATATATCACGCTAGAGATTACCGAATCTGCTGCAATGACAGACGGTGCTATCGCATTAGAAAATCTGGCTCGTTTGTATATGAGTGGGTTCACGCTGTCAATCGATGATTACGGCACAGGTTACTCTAATCTGCAGCAATTGACACGTATAGCCTTTGGTGAGCTAAAAATAGACCAATCATTTGTGCAAGGTTTTGCCAGCAATGACCAATTACTGATTGTTGTTGCTTCTAACATCGACATGGCGCATAAACTAGGTATTAAATGTGTCGCAGAGGGTGTGGAAACAAAAGAGGATTGGGATCTATTAAAAAGTATGGGTTGTGACATTGGTCAAGGTTACCATATTGCCAAACCTATGCCTGTAGCTGACTTCTATCAATTTGCCTTGAATTACAAGCCCCTAGAACCAACATCTATAGTTATTAATCAAAAATCCAAAAAGCAGAAAAAAAATAATGCTGCTCGTAAGATTCTTGTCGTAGACGATGATCAATTCACTAGAAACATCATTGAACGTGTGCTCAGCACGTTGGGTTTTGTTCAGACCACATCAGTTGCAAGTGTTGCAAGCGCTTTATCTGCGTTAGAAAAAAACCAGTTCGATATCATCATTACCGATGTTTTTATGCCTGACATCAATGGACTAGAGTTCATCAAGAGCATTAGAACTGGTAAGACATTTGCAAAGCCTGAAACACGCATAATCATATTGAGTGGCATGACGGATGCTAGTGCTGTAGGTGCTGCTATTGCCCTGGATGTTAATGGAATCTTGGTAAAACCATTGGTTACTAGTGTAGTTGACCAGAAGATTTACCATGTGTTGTCGACACCATTCAAAGTAAATTCCAGCATCGCCTACGAATCCATTTCAACAGATGTAAAAAAGTCTGACGGTCAAAAAACAATTGCTAAAAGCTTTTAATCGCGTAGCTGCTACCATCCATAGCCTAAGCCCCATCTAAACCGTGACCCAGGGTAATAAGGACGGCCGAAGAATGGTCCAAATCTTGAATACCAAAACGGATCGTAATAGTTATAACTTCGAAACATTCGCTCATGCTGCAGGCGTCGGAGCGCGTCAGCTTTTTCTTTCTCTGCTTTATTGATTTCTTCCGCAATATAATTCTGTTTTGCTAACTCGTTACTTTGCTGAATATAATCAAGCACTTTTACATCAACGCCTTGCTGATTTAAATCTAACACTTGCGCTGTACTTAAATCATAGCGAGATTC
>JBFIDU010000367.1:0-1685 GCA_041603755.1 Methylophilaceae bacterium | reverse complement strand
TGCTTGAAAAATCAGTTACACGATTATCATCCGTATGCATCGTGCCAAATAAATAACTTACTTGACCTGATGGCGATACCACTTTCCAGAACAAGCCTTTTTCAGTTGCATGCGAGAGCATCGTGCCACTCAATAGCAACAGCGTTGCAACACTCTTTAACCATGCCATTGATCTATTGACCATATCGTCCCTTATTAAAGCAATTAATCAACTGACACAAACCAAAAATACGAGTTCATCCAGATCAACATTTATCTTGATTTCTTTTTATGCGCAGGTCTTGCCGCGTTCTTCAAATCATTAAATGCTTTAGGCAACTCTGCTGATCTTCGTTTATGACCAGGTTTTTGGTTGGATTTGGTCTTTGGTGTAAAACGACTGCCGTCAGACTGTTTAATTGTGCCAATAACAGCTGGTTGAAAAGCTGGCACCAATTGCCGCTTACCAGGACCGATTAAATCCGAGCGTCCCATTTTTTTCAGCGCTTCTCTCAATATTGGCCAATTTGCTGGGTCATGATACCGAATAAAAGCTTTGTGTAACTTACGTACCCCCCCAGCCTTAGGTACTGGCACATTCTCTGAATCAGTCGTTACTTTACGTAATGGGTTTTTTCCACTGTGGTACATGGCAGTTGCCATTGCCATCGGTGTTGGCGTGAAATTCTGCACTTGGTCTAATCTAAAGTTATAACGTTTTAACCACAATGCCAGATTGAGCATGTCCTCATCTGTGGTACCTGGATGCGCGGCAATAAAATAAGGGATTAAATACTGTTTTTTACCCGCTTCTGCACTAAATTTCTCAAACATAGCCTTGAATTCATCATATGCTCCCATGCCAGGCTTCATCATCTTACTTAATACATTTTCTTCGGAATGCTCTGGCGCAATTTTTAGATAGCCGCCAACATGATGCTGCACCAGTTCTTTCACATATTCAGGTGACTTCACTGCAAGGTCATAGCGCAAGCCAGAACCAATGAGGACTTTTTTTACGCCTTTGATATTTCGCGCTTTACGATAGAGTTGAATCAGAGCGCTATGGTCTGTATTCAGGTTTTCACATACATCTGGGTAAACACACGATAGTTTACGACACGCTTTTTCAATCTTTTCCGACTTGCAAGCGATACGATACATATTGGCAGTCGGCCCACCCAAGTCAGAAATAACTCCTGTGAAACCATCTACCTTATCGCGTATTTCCTCAACTTCTCTCAGAATAGAAGCCTCACTTCTGTTTTGAATAATACGGCCTTCATGCTCGGTAATACTACAAAATGTACAACCACCGAAGCACCCACGCATAATATTGACGCTAAACCGTATCATTTCCCATGCTGGAATTTTTGCATTGTTATACATAGGGTGCGGTTTGCGTGCATAAGGCAAATCGTAAACATAATCCATTTCTTTAGTCGTCAATGGAATTGGTGGTGGGTTAAGCCATACCTCGCGATCACCATGCTTTTGCACCAGCGCACGCGCGTTACCTGGGTTAGACTCCAAATGCAACACGCGAGATGCATGCGCATACATCACGGGATCTTGTGCAACCTCCTCATAGCTTGGCAATCGAACAACTTGCTTGCTTCTATCTGTCTTTGGCTTTTTTATCCGTGCGTTTGGCACTATCTCAATAACATTGGTACCTTCTGACAAATCAGTTTTATTTTCAGCAT
>JBFIDU010000366.1:0-1714 GCA_041603755.1 Methylophilaceae bacterium | reverse complement strand
ACAAAACCTTGAAGTAAAAAGTCAGACTCTATCCATGGTTTGTCCAGCTCTGCAACGAACATGCCAAGCTCCAAAGCAGTCACTGGTATTTTTTCATGTTTAATATTATTCATGCTAACTATTCAACGTTTTTATATGTGCTAAGGCACTTTCTGCTAATGATGGTAAATGATAACCACCTTCAAGAGAAGAAATAATACGCGTGTGATTACATTTTTTTACAATCTCCTTTATCTTTGTCGTTATCCAAGCATAATCTCCCTTAGTTAGCGCAAGATTTGCCAAGGGATCGTTAATGTGCGCATCAAATCCAGCGGAAATAAAAACAATGTCTGGTTTAAAATCAATTAATGCAGGTTCAAATTTATTCAGGTAGATCGATTTAAAAGATTCTCCATCACTATTAGCAGGTAATGGTGAATTAAGCATATGCGTACTGCTTGATTCTGCGCCTCTAAAAGGGTAAAAGGGGTGTTGAAATGTTGAGCACAACATGACATTAGGATTACTTTTAAAAATATCCTCAGTGCCATCGCCATGATGAACATCAAAATCAATGATCGCAGCCCGATTTAATTGATATCGGTCTAATGCATAAGCAACAGCAACGGCGACATGATTAAAGATACAAAATCCTGCACTGTTCTCGCGTCCAGCATGGTGTCCCGGTGGCCTGATACAACAAAAAGCATTATCAACTGTATTTTGCATAACCAAATCAGTTGCTAACATTACCGCGCCTGTAGCGCGCAGGGTTGCTTCTAAACTCATTGGCCCCATCGCTGTATCACCATCAAGTTTTACAAGGCCAGCTTTTGGGGCGATGTTAAAAATATAATCGACATAACGTTGACTATGCACGCGCAATAAAGCATTTTTATCTGCACTAGGTGCTTCATAGTAAGATAGTTTATTGTTAAGGTCTGACGCCAAAACTGCATTTTTTATGGCTGTTATACGCGCGGGGGATTCTGGATGATGACCATCCATGACGTGAAGCATGGTGTCAGGGTGTGAAATAAAAGCGGTTTTTGTCACAATAAATTAATAGTAGCATAATTTAATGTGCTGTTATTTCATTCAATAGTTTTCTATAGAAATCTAATCTTATTGGATTGATCTCACCATTGCTTGTTGCGTTAATAATGGCACAGTCAGGCTCAACTTGATGGGTACAATCACTAAAGCGACAATGTCCTAAATAAGGCCTAAACTCAATAAATGCATGTTCTATTTCTGCTTGGGTTAAGTGGCTTAAACCAAACTCTTGCAAACCTGGCGAGTCAATGAGGGAGCTGTTCTCATCAATGTGGTATAGATGCGCTGCAGTAGTGGTGTGTTTGCCACTGTCGAGCGTGTTGCTGACTTCTTGGGTTCTAACTGACGCATCAGGAAGCAGTGCATTAATGATGGTTGATTTACCCATGCCTGATTGGCCAACAAGTACACTCTGTTGATTCAACAAAAAAGGTAGTAAAGGGGTAATATCTATTTTTGCAGACAAGTAAACCGTTTGGTAATTTAAACTTTCATACACTTTGAGTTTACGCTTTGCGTTATTGGATTCTTCTAGGTCACATTTGTTTAATACAATTAATGGTTTAATGCCCGCTGCTTCTACAGCGGTTAAACAGCGATTAAGCAAAGCCTCATAAAAGCTTGGTTGCGTTGCTAATACAATCACTGCTTGTGTGACGTTGGCTGCAAGTGTTTT
>JBFIDU010000365.1:0-1725 GCA_041603755.1 Methylophilaceae bacterium | reverse complement strand
GGTAAGTAAACTCACCGGGTGTTGCTTGGCGAGCACCTAACTCAATACATCTGGCTAGTAAAATCTGCATGAGTGCAGTTCCACCATGGCCTTGCAGCTCTAAAACATCTTCACCTGTATAGGAAAAAGGAGACTGATAGTAAATCGCAATACCACGATCGATTAACTCATTATTTGCTTGCTTGAAATCTAAATATGCAGCATAACGTGGCGGTGGGCAACTCCCGAGAATTTGCGCTGCTATTTGCCTGCTTAGTGGACCTGAAACACGAACAATGCCGATCCCGCCAGCGCCACTAGCGGTAGCGATAGCGGCAATCGTATCGTTTTTATTAGCGCTTAGCACCTTTTTTGGCTATCGTTTCCGCGTGAATCGTTTTGTTGATATACCATTGCTGTGCGATGGATAAAATATTGTTGACCAACCAATATAAGACCAAACCAGCAGGAAAGAAAAAGAAGAAAATACTAAAGACTACTGGCATGATTTTCATGACTTTAGCCTGTATTGGATCTGCCGGTGCAGGGTTTAAATAAGTTTGGATGATCATAGATGCACCCATTAATATAGGCAATATATAGTATGGATCTTTTGCTGATAAATCTGTAATCCAGCCAAAGAATGGTGCATGACGCAACTCTACAGAACCTAACAATACCCAATAAAGCGCAATAAAAACAGGGATTTGAACCAAAATAGGCAAACAACCACTTAATGGATTAATTTTTTCTTTGCGATACATTTCCATCATTGCTTGTTGCAATGCCTGCTTGTCATCGCCAAACTTTTCTTTCATTGCTTGCATACGTGGCGCCATCTCACGCATGTGAGCCATACTACGATAGCTTGTTGCGGATAGCTTGAAAAATGCTGCTTTTAATAGAATGGTCAAAACGATAATTGCCACACCCCAGTTACCGATAAAGCTATGTATTTTTGATAGCAACCAGAATAATGGCTTTGCAATCACCGTTAACCAGCCATAGTCTACTGCGTACTCCAAGCCTGGCGCTGCAGCTTCTAAATCTGGAGCGCTTTGCGGACCAGAAAATAGGGTAGCAGCTACATCAACTGAAGAGGTAGATGGAACCGCGCCTACTGGATTAACTACACCAATTGCATAAATTTGATCAGATAACTGTTTCGTATAAAACTCACTTGGCGTACCAGATTTTGGAATCCAAGCACTTGCAAAGTAGTGCTGAATAATGCCAACCCAACCATCCTTCGTTTTTAATGACAAGTTTGAATCATCCATATCAGAAAAACTTAATTTTTTAAATTTATCAGTTTCCGTGTAATATGCGCCACCGGTGAAAGTTGGCATAAAGGTTGAGCCTTGGTTAGACTCATTGTCATGCAATAATTGATAATAAACAGACGGTTGAATCTCAGCACCACTATCGTTTGTGATATGGTGAGTTAAGCCTATTTCATATAGGCCACGGTTAAATGTGTAAATTTTATCAACAGTAACTCCGTTTTCCTGCCATGATAATTTTACGGTTAACTTATCTGCTGTACTGTCCATCTTGTAATTGCTAGCATCACTGATAAATTGGCTTTTATGATTTGGTAAGCTCTGACCAATAAGGCCGCTTTGTGCAATATAGAGGACTGGATTATTAGTATCATCTAACAAAACAAAATTGCCCGCTTTTTTATCATCGGCTAAATGTTTTTTGAGGGTTAAACGACGTAAATCGCCTCCCGTTGTACTAATC
>JBFIDU010000364.1:0-1760 GCA_041603755.1 Methylophilaceae bacterium | reverse complement strand
GTCGAAAGATTGAAAAACTTTCTATTGGTCAAATTTACAAAGCCGATTAATTACTTCAGTTAAGAATAACGAGCGAACATTATGGAATTTTTTAGAATTAAAAAAGACATCCCCTTTATGAGCTATGGTCGTCTCACGACCACAATCTCATTAGTCACATTTATCCTGGCAATATTCTTTCTTGCCACACGTGGACTGAATTATGGTGTTGACTTTACAGGTGGCACGGTCATGGAGGTGACATACCCACATGCTGCTGATATTGAAAGTATCAGAACAGCCATGAATAACATTGATCTTAAAGATGCAACTGTTCAAAATTTTGGTACAAGTCAGGATGTACTGATACGTTTACCCATCAAAAAAGAACTATCTATCGCGCAATTATCAGAAGAGGTCAGCCAAGCACTCCGCGCTGCCGATAGCACAGTAGAAATACGCCGCGTAGAATCAGTAGGCTCTCAAGTCGGTGATGAACTATTTGAAAACGGTGCCCTAGCTTTATTGATTGTGCTGTTTGGAATTGCCGCCTACCTAGCAATGCGCTTTGAGTGGCGTTTTGCAGTCTCAGCCATCATTGCCAACATGCATGATGTGATTATTATTCTCGGTTTTTTTGCCTTCTTCCAGTGGGAATTTAGCTTGACCGTACTGGCTGCGATTTTGGCTGTGTTAGGTTATTCAGTAAATGAATCTGTCGTAGTATTTGACCGTGTACGAGAAAACTTCCGCAAAATGCGTAAAGCTGGAACAATTGAAGTCATCGACAATGCGATTACCCGTACGCTTTCTCGTACCGTTATCACCCACACTCTAACGCTTACGATGGTTGGATCTATGCTACTGTTTGGCGGTGAAGTACTACACTACTTCTCATTAGCACTAACAGTTGGCATTATGTTTGGTATTTACTCATCAGTACTTGTTGCTTGCCCTGTTGCACTATTACTTGGTGTCAGCCGCGCAAACCTAATCGGTGACTTGGACAAAAAGAAAAAAGACAATGAAGAGGAAATCATAGCTTAACCATTGCGATGATTAACAGGATGCGGATTTAAGGTTAAACTTAGCACTTAATTATCATTAAGATTTAATACACGTTTGGACAATATCCCACTTTCTTGGCAGTTTGGCGCCCTCGTCATCTTGCTTATGTTATCGGCATTTTTCTCTATGTCTGAGACTGCGCTTATGTCAGTCAATCGTTATCGATTACGACATTTGGTTAAGCAAGGACACCGTGGAGCCAAACTCGCAAACGCCCTACTCCTTCAGACAGATAAGCTATTAGGCGTCATTCTTCTGTGCAATAATTTTGTCAATACAGCGCTTGCAACGCTCGTGACAATTATCACCGTTAATTTGTTTGGCGAAGGTGAATGGGAGCTTGTTTTGAGCACCATTACAGTCACTTTTGCTATATTGATTTTTAGTGAGATCTCACCAAAAATCATCGCAGCTGCGTATGCAGAAAAAGTAGGCATATTCGTTAGTAATATCCTCTACCCTCTGCTCAGGGTTTTATACCCAGTCGTCTGGTTTGTTAATTTATTCGTTGAGGCGTGGTTAAAATTACTTGGTATTAAAATTCATTTTGGTGACGGCGTTAAATCACTGAGTATGGACGAGCTACGCAGCATCGTGACAGATGCTGGTAAATTTCTACCAAACAAACATCGAACGATTTTGCTCAATTTATTTGAATTAGAGAAAATTGAAGTCGATGATGTCATGACCGCCCATACACAAGTTGAGGCCAT
>JBFIDU010000363.1:0-1772 GCA_041603755.1 Methylophilaceae bacterium | reverse complement strand
TTTTCACGTTGAATATTTTCAATAAGTGCCATCTTAAGCGCTGATTCATCTTCAATCTCTCTAATGAGTACTGGCACCTCTTCAAGCCCTGCTATTTGACTGGCACGCCAGCGACGTTCACCAGCGATAATTTCATACTGCTCAGATGCAAGCTCTCTTACCAAAATTGGCTGCATGATGCCCTGACTCTTAATTGAATCGGCTAAGGTGTGTAACGCTTCATCATCCATGTATGATCTTGGCTGGTATTTGCCTGGTTGCAATTGTCCGACTGGCAGCATTCGAAGACCATTGCTATCATTTTCTGCATCACCAGCTAGTAATGCATCCAAACCCCGACCCAATCCTTTTTGCTTTGCCATATTACTCTTCCTGATTACTTTAACCTTTTGATTTTATTAATTTATTTTTAGATATTATCTCTTTTGCTAGCGCCAGATATGCCATCGCACCTTTAGATGATTGATCGTAAATGAGCGCTGGAACGCCATAACTAGGTGCTTCAGCCAATCGAATATTGCGAGGAATAACAGTTTTATAAACTTTTTTTCCAAAGTGATCTTCTAACTGCGCTGAGACCTGCTGCGCCAACATATTGCGTGCATCAAACATGGTACGCAGTAAACCTTCAATTTCTAATGTACCATTCAAATGGGAGCGTACTTTTTTGATGGTATTAACCAAATCAGATAAACCTTCCAACGCATAGTATTCACATTGCATTGGAATCATGACCGAATCAGCGGCCGTTAAGGCATTGACCGTAACCAAATTGAGGGCAGGGGGACAATCGAATAATATGTAATCATAGCCTGCAATGCTTTGAATCGCTTTTTTTAAGCGTACCTCTCGCGCTATTTCATTAACCAACTCAACTTCTGCACCAGCTAATTCTCTATTTGAAGGCGCAACATCGAAACCGCCTTTGGGGCTTTTTACGATCACATCTTTTAATTGCTTGTTGCCAATTAAGACATGGTAAATACTATATTTGAGTTTTGATTTATCGACGCCACTCCCAGTACTGGCATTACCTTGTGGATCTAAATCTACTAGCAATACTTTCTTTTTGTTCGCTGCCAAACTTGCAGCCAAATTGACACAAGTAGTTGTTTTGCCTACTCCACCTTTTTGATTTGTTATTGCCAGTATTTTCATGCCTAAATTTCAATCATTTAAAATTTTTTGATAATTGCTAAGTGACGCTCTGCATTCAGCCCTGCGACAAACAATGGATATACTTCATAATCTTTCACCTTAAGCGCATCCAATTCTGCTTGTGGGGAAACACCCTTCATTGCCAACCAATGACCATCGTCTGCAAGTAAGTGCTGTGTCAACGCCATAAACTGGTCTAGCTCTGAAAACGCACGCGAAATAATCATTTCATAAAGGGTTTCTGATTCAAATGCTTCAACACGCGCATGGACCACTTTTAAATTATGTAAGCCTAACTCACCCTTTGCTTGACGCATAAAGATTGCTTTCTTTTGCACGGTATCAATCGTGGTTACTTGCAGTTCTGGCAAGCAAATCGCCAGTACTATCCCTGGCAAACCACCACCGCTACCGACATCCAATAGGTGTTTGCCTTGTATGTAAGGCAAAACACTTAAGCTATCAAGCAAATGCAAGGTCACCATATCCATGGGATCACGCACCGCTGTTAAGTTATAGACTTTATTCCATTTAGCCAACAGCTCCAAGTAGCGCAAGAGAAATACTTGCTTCTCCTCACTAATCTGCAACCCCATTTGCGCAATGCCAGCTGC
>JBFIDU010000362.1:0-1773 GCA_041603755.1 Methylophilaceae bacterium | reverse complement strand
GACGACATTGATTCTGTAGAATAAATCTTCTCTGAAACGACCTGTACGCATTTCCTCCGCCAAGTCCCTGTGCGTCGCTGAAATGACTCTGACATCTATACTGATGTCTTTAGTGCTTCCGACTGGGCGTATCACTCGCTCTTGAAGTGCACGTAATACTTTTACTTGTAACGCTTGTGGCATGTCGCCTATTTCATCTAAAAAGAGTGTGCCTCCTTGCGCGCTCTCAAAAAGACCGATGTGATTGTTAATTGCACCAGTAAATGCGCCCTTATGATGACCAAATAACTCCGATTCCAATAAGTTCTCTGGAATCGCACCACAATTAATTGCAACAAAAGGGTTTCCATTACGTGGACTTGCTTCATGAATAGCGCGTGCTAATAATTCTTTACCTGAGCCGCTATCACCATGAATAAATACACTGGCATCTGTTGATGCAATCAGTTTGGCTTGCCCTAATAAGCTTTCCATTTTAGGACTGCGGGTGAGTATACTTTGGCGCCATTCATCGTTGTTTGGTTGATTGTCATCGCTTTGGGCACCACTAACTCTAAGGGCATCAGCGACTAGCTTTAAGAGTTCATGGCTATCAAAAGGCTTGGTTAAAAAGCTGTATGCACCTTGTTGTGTTGCATGTACGGCATCTGGGATAGATCCATGTGCAGTTAAAATAATCATGGGGAGGGTAGGATGCCGTTTGTGTACGGCATCCAGTAAGGCCATGCCATCCATCGCTGGCATACGCAGATCACTTACAATAAGATCAGGTCGTTTCAGCGAAATGGCCGTCATCGCTTGTTCACCGTTGCTGGCAGCGATCGTTTCGTACCCAGTGGCAGTTAATCGCATGCTGATCAACTTAAGAATGTCTTGATCATCATCAACAACTAAAATAGTCGGTTTATACATAGGTAGCTACTGCGTTTTGGTGTTACGTTCAATCATTGTTTTCTCAATATTTTTGAGATCATTCAGCTTTTGTTCTAAGGCTTTATTTTTTTGCTTCAATGTAGTGTTCATTTTAATTTGGTTATCAATATTAACTGCTAAATCATTGTTTTCTTGTGTGTAAATAAATAATAGTCTGACTAAGTTAGCGTCAGATGTATTTATATCATTTCTATTCAATAATGCATTGAGTAGTGTTAACGCATCTGTCGTGTTTCTCACTTTACTGTTTGGTAGAGCGAGCATTATCGCCTTTTTGATTAGTAAGTTAGTCTTGTTTTGCTGCGTAGTTAATGCATTTATAGTATCTTGATAGACCAACTCTTGTTGCGACGGTGATGCACTTGAAAAATATGTAATAAAATCCAGCATTTCCGCTGTTGCTGCATGTGCAATCGGAGCAAATTTTACTGTGCTTGTATCGGTATGGTTCGCATTCTGTTTGTTGGTATTTGCTGTAATACAAGCTGAAAGCAAGCCGATAGAAGTGATTAAAATCAAAAAACGATAAAAAAGCATTAAATCTCCATTGAGGACGTACTGTTTTTAGGTAGCCTTACACTAAAATGCGCACCATTCTTTGACGGGACTAGGCTGATGGTGCCATCTAGCGTAGCGACAATTTCTTTTACAATTGTTAAACCTAATCCACTACCATTAATTAAGCCATTATGATTCGAGTTGCCACGATAAAAAGGATCAAATATTTTTGTATAGTCTGCTTTTGCTAAGCCAGGTCCATTGTCAATCACTTCAATCATAAACCAATCTTTTTCTTCATTTGAAATTATATTGATTTGGCCACCATCAGGTGTGTAGTTT
>JBFIDU010000361.1:0-1785 GCA_041603755.1 Methylophilaceae bacterium | reverse complement strand
TGATCATTTTCGCGGCGGAATTTGATGGCAGTTTTTCGAATATACTCAATTTTATCAAAGGTATCCTGTCCTTCTTTGCTGGCTATGGCCTGACCTAATACCCTGCCGAGGTAACGAATGTTTTCTTTAAGGTCTTTTGATAAGGAGTGTTCGGTTTCTGCCATGATATTGATCATTGTTGATTTAATGCTAATTAATAAGCAACAAATGCACCACTTTAAAAACTTATTTTATACAATAACTTATGCTACTTTAGCAGAGCCTTTGCACAAAAAGTTTGCACTACATCATTAAGATGCACACTAATAGCGCTTTTCTGTTTAACAGTTATTATCAAACGTGCAGCGGATGGGCTTTTGTTACCAGCAAGTCGTTATAATGCTAAAATGCACGTTTTGAAATTTAACCAACATTCTATTTAATCTTTAGAGTATTCCCCATGACACAACAGGCAAATCCAGACGCCCCAGAAGCAGTAGAACCCCAAATGAATGAGAATCACGTCATTGCAGAGCGGCGTGAAAAATTAAAAAACTTGCGCCAGCAAGCAAAGGCTAATCAGTCGGCAGTGTTTCCAAATGACTTCACACCAGAAAACAAGGCAGTTGATTTGCATGCTGCCTATGATGCATTTGATAAAGAAACACTAGACCCACAAGAAAATCCAGCTAGCGTTGCGGGCCGGATGATGTTAAAGCGCGTTATGGGTAAAGCAAGCTTTGCAACGATACAAGATGCATCTGGAAAAATTCAATTATTCATCAACAAGGAAAACTTATCAGATGAAAATAGCGAGGCTATCTATGAAGCCTTTAAACATTGGGATTTAGGCGATATTGTTGGTGCAAAAGGTGTTTTGTTTAAAACAAAAACAGGTGAGCTATCTATTAAAGTTCAAACGTTGCGGCTGCTAACCAAGTCACTTCGTCCATTACCAGAAAAATTTCACGGCTTGCAAGATCAGGAGATTAAGTACCGTCAACGCTATGTCGATCTCATCACATCAGAAGACACGCGTGAAACGTTCAAAATACGTTCCAAAGTAATGTCAGCAGTCAGACGGTTTATGACCGATAACGCATTTCTAGAAGTTGAAACGCCAATGTTGCATCCGATTCCTGGTGGCGCTTCCGCAAAGCCTTTTGTTACACACCACAATGCGTTAGACATGCAAATGTTTTTACGTATTGCACCAGAGTTGTATTTGAAACGCTTAATTGTAGGTGGCTTTGAGCGAGTGTTTGAAATTAACCGTAGCTTCCGTAATGAGGGGTTAAGTGTTCGTCATAACCCTGAATTTACTATGATGGAGTTTTATGCTGCCTACACCAATTATAAATGGCTCATGGATTACACGGAACAATGTATCCGTGCCGCCGTAGTCGCAGCACGAGGCACTGCTGTTATCAGTTACGATGGTAAAGAAGTGGATTTGAGTAAACCATTTGAGCGTTTGACAATTGTTGGCGCTATTCAAAAATATGCACCGCAATACACGCTAGAGCAATTGAATGATGCAGCATTTTTGCGTGCAGAGATATTAAAGCATGGCATAAAACCATTTGATCATGCAGGTCTTGGCTCATTGCAACTTTCGCTGTTTGAAGAGACAGCAGAAAGTCAGTTATGGCAGCCAACTTACATTATTGATTACCCAGTTGAAGTCTCACCGTTAGCAAGAGCCTCAGATAAAAATCCAGAGGTCACAGAGCGCTTTGAGTTATTTATTACTGGGCGTGAGATGGCAAATGGTTTCAGTGAGCTTAATGATGCTGAGGATCAAGC
>JBFIDU010000360.1:0-1816 GCA_041603755.1 Methylophilaceae bacterium | reverse complement strand
TTGTTCAAGCGTTTGATACCTTGAGCATCACTAATAAGAGAGGAAATTGAAATGGTTAAAAATATAATAATTGGATCGGTTATTACAGCATTTGCCCTAAGTGGATGTGCCAATATGACAGAGACACAAAAAGGTACGGCTAAGGGCGCTGCAATAGGTGCTGGTGCTGGTGCAGTGGTTGGTGCTATAGCAGGCAAAGGCAAGGGTGCTGCCATCGGCGCTGTAGTTGGCGGTGCTGCAGGTGCTGTGGCTGGTAATGTTTGGTCCAAGAAAATGCAAAAACAAAAAGAAGAAATGGAAGCAGCTACTGCAGGAACGGGTGTTGGCGTCACGCAAACAGAGGATAACAGGCTGAAACTTGATATACCAAGTGATATTTCATTTGCTGTAGGGCGTGCAGATATACAACCCAACTTTAGGACTGTGTTGGATACTTTTGCTGATGGCTTAAAGCAAAATACAGCAGCTACAGTAACGGTAATTGGTCACACTGACAGTACTGGTAGTGATGCGGTAAACGACCCTTTATCGCTCAACCGCGCTAATAGTGTCCGCAGTTATTTGTCTGGACGTGGCGTAGCGGCTAGCAGAATTTTTACTGAAGGTCGTGGCTCACATGAACCGATAGCAGCCAATGACACGCCAGCTAATAGAGCCAAAAATCGTCGCGTTGAAATCTTTGTTGCTGAGCCTGCGCAAGTGGAGCAGGCCGCACCGCAAAGTTAAAAGTAAATTTATTTATCCAATAAAAAGCCGACTAGATGTCGGCTTTTTATTTAATGACTTAAGTGTGATTGCCTAACTTTTCTCTAGACTTGCGGCCTACCTTGTAACGGTGATAGTTCCAATAGTATTGATTAGGCGCTTGCGCAATTTGTTTTTCAATCGCCTGATTGAGTAAAGTAGGCGTAGTAATAGAATCTATCTTGGTTAAATGCAATGCATAGCCTTGACCATTATCCAAGCGCTCACCAAAAGCCATAATGATGGCTGCGTTTGTTTTTTCAGCAAGTTTTCCTGCTAGTGTCATGGTGTAAGCTGGTTTACCAAAAAAATCGGCCCATTCACCTTCACCTGAAGCGGGGATTTGGTCTGGTAAAATGCCTACGGCTTCTCCATTTTTTAGTGCTTTGAGGAGTTTTCGAACACCGTTTGCATTTGCTTCTGCTAGCGTAACGTTTGGTCGTTTACGCCCATTCACTAAAGGCATCAGCCATTTCTTTTTAGGTGGGCGGTAGAGTACAGTGATTGGATGTTGGCGAGCATAGTAAAGCGACGTAATTTCAAAGCATCCCATATGCGGCGTTAGAAAAATAATACCTTGCTGTGACTGGATAGCTGTTTCTATGATATCCCAACCGTGTACTTGTTGCATCAAATTGGCGATGCGATGATCGTCACTGTTCCATATATAAGGTGTTTCTAAAATGGCTTTGCCCATTGCAATAAAATTACGTTTTACAACTGGTTCAATTGTCCCAGTAAATAACTGGCTTTGCGCAATATTCTCAGCAGCTCTGCGCTTTGCTTTGCCTGCAACAAAAAACAGGATAATGCCAAGTGCCTTACCCAATGCGTGCAAGATAGGTAATGATAATAGTGACAAAGGTTTGAAAATCAGATGAAGCATAGGCGTGACATTATAAACGTAAACGAGGCTGAACTTGCGATTGGTTTTTTAATGGCTGCTATAATGCCACCAATTAATAGCATACGTGATGAATGAATTGTTTCAGTCAAAAGAATATCAAACTATATTTTCACAAAATCATTTAGATGGTTTTGCATCATTATGGGCAAAAGAAATTGATTGGTT
>JBFIDU010000359.1:0-1835 GCA_041603755.1 Methylophilaceae bacterium | reverse complement strand
GAGCGCGCTAATGTTGCCACTCTGGCTTTAGAGGCTGTACGAATCTTATCTGCAATTAAGTCTGTATACTCACGCATCCCTGTACTAATAGAGGTTTTCGGTTTGGTCACAAAATCAATTGCGCCTAACTCTAAAGCACGCATGGTTATTTCTGACCCACGTTCTGTTAGCGTTGAAACCATAATGACAGGCATGGGTCGTAACCGCATTAACTTTTCTAAAAAGTCCAAGCCATCCATTTTTGGCATCTCAACATCCAGCGTTAATACATCTGGATTCAGCTGCTTAATCATTTCTCTTGCAATCAGAGGATCGGGTGCCGTACCAACCACTTCCATATCCTTTTGCTCATTAATCATTTCCTTTAATAGGCTTCTGATTAATGCTGAATCATCAATTACTAATACCTTGATTGTCATTTTTCACTCTTTCATTCGCAAGGATTAAAATAAATCCACATCGCCGCCAACATCATTTGTTTTAAGCTTGCTTGAGTAAGCTTCTTCACGTTTAACCAATGTGTAGTTATTAAGCTGTTTAAGCTTTTTAACTAAAACCCTGCCTGTTTTTGGAAAGAAATAAACTTTTCTCGGATAAATATCCAATAAGTCCTCACTGGTCACTTGAATGCCTTCATCTTTAAGGAATTTTTTAACAAACGCGGCATTTCGTTCACCCACATTGTTTGCAGTAAAACTGCGTAGCACATTGCCGCCACCAAATATCTTTGCCTCCAAATTCTCACGCCTGGCGCCATTTCTTAAAAGCTCATTGATCAAGACTTCCATGGCATAGGTGCCATAGCGCATTGATTCCGAAACTGGATTGTCTTTATCTGCTTTTGCGCTATCAGGAAGCATAAAATGATTCATACCGCCTATCCCTAATTTTTTATCACGGATACAAGCGGAAACACATGACCCTAATACTGTCACTATCAACATATCATGATTGGTAAAATAGTATTCACCTGGCGATATTTTGGCGGCATCTATGTTAAAGGTGCGGTCAAAATACAATGTAGTCGACATTTCTTCTTGTATCATGCTCATACGGTCGCCACCTCAGATTTTGCGCGTGCGGGTGCTTTCATGTGATCTTTTAATTCATATACGGTTTTACCAAGCAAATGCAGCGCTTTGGATACATATAAGAAGTTCTCAGAATGGCCTGCAAATAACAGCGCGTTTGGTTTCATCAAAGGTAAAAACTTATCTAAAATTTTAGTTTGTGTTGGTTTATCAAAATAAATCATCACATTTCTACAAAAGATTGCATCAAACTGGCCTTTTAATGGCAATTGCGCATCCAGTAAATTTAATTGCCGAAAAGTGATTAATTGGCGTAACTCTTTTTTAACGCGAACTGAGCCCTCATGTTGCCCTGTGCCTTTTTGGAAAAAACTACGCTTACGTTTATCACTCAATTTACTCACACGTTCATAGGGATAAATCCCATTCGCAGCAATACTTAATACATTGGTATCAATATCAGTCGCAATAATTTCTACTGGTGGGTGTAAGGTACCAAATGCTTCACATGCTGTTATGGCTATACTATAGGGTTCTTCTCCTGTCGAGGCAGCAGAACACCATATGCGAATTGGCTTTTGCACTTGGCTAATATGATCAGCCAAAATCGGAAAGTGATGCTCTTCTCGAAAAAACGATGTCAAATTGGTAGTTAATGCGTTGGTAAACGCTTCCCACTCTGCTGCATCATTGTTTTTCTCAAGTGCATCCAAATAATCTTTAAATGAATAGTAACCACAAGCACGAAGCCTACGACCGACACGGCTATAAACCATGTCGGTTTTAGCTTCAGAAAGTGAAATG
>JBFIDU010000358.1:0-1842 GCA_041603755.1 Methylophilaceae bacterium | reverse complement strand
TGTCGACTCAATTTGTGTAAATAACTCTTGTGCCTTTTTCTCTAACTCAACTACTCGTTTCTGCTCTCTCGCCTCTTTTGCCTGTAATTTTGCTGATTTTGATTCGGCTTTTTGCTGTTTGTTGGCTTGCAATCTCACATCAGCTTGCTTGGTATTCTTAGTCGGTAACATTGTTTTCATTTGCCGATCCAGATCGGTGTTACCACCTCGATCTAAATTGGCTTGCGCAATCACATCTGCCTTTTCAGGTGCATCTTTCGTTTTTGCATTCACTAGGACAACTTCTAACGATGGCAGCCGTTGCGCCATCTCTTTTAATTCTGGCTCGAATTTAACAGCAAGAAATACGATATGCGCAAGCACCGAGAAGCCGATTGCTATCGTCATCGGGCTAAGGCTTTCTATTCCGTTAAATAATTTATCTAACTGCTTACTCATAATTGATTGAGTATTTGTTGATGTATGCCACCAAAACCACCATTACTCATGACCAAAATCTGATCTCCATGCTTAGCTTCTTTAATAATAGCGGCAATCAGCTGTTCCATATCCATAAACACCTGTGATTTACCCGCTATGGGCTTCAATGCCTCTTTGATATCCCAATCTATATTGGCACCATAACAAAATACTGCATCTGCATCCACCAAGCTATCTGGTAACGCCGCTTTCATCGTGCCTAGTTTCATAGTATTAGATCGTGGTTCTAGTACCGCTAATATTCTTGCTTGTCCAACTTTAGCACGCAAACCTGCGACTGTCGTCGCAATCGCAGTCGGATGGTGTGCAAAATCATCATAGACATTAATCGCATTGACTGAACCGCGCAGCTCCATTCGTCTTTTTACATTTTTAAAAGTTTTTAAGGCTTCTATGCTTTGCCACACTGGCACGCCGACATGCCGCGCTGCGGCAATAGTCGCCAGTGCATTCATACGGTTATGATTACCCATGATTTCCCAAGCTAAAGTACCCTGTTTTTCTGTTCCATACATGACATCAAAACTGCCATCACTCTGTGTGTTAGTCATGTGCCAACAATTCTGATCACCAAAAGTTTCTACAGGTGTCCAGCAGCCTTTTTCAATCACTTGTTTTAGGCTTGGCTCAGTTGCATTCATGACAATTAATCCATTTTGCGGAATCGTTCTAACAAGATGGTGAAATTGTTTTTGAATGGCTGCTAAATCTTCAAAAATATCCGCATGGTCAAATTCTAAATTGTTCAGTACTGTAGTACGGGGATGATAGTGAACAAATTTTGAGCGTTTATCAAAAAAAGCGGTGTCATACTCATCTGCTTCTATCACAAAAAATGGAGAAATACTGTCTTTATCCTGAACCGGGTTATTTGGCAAACGTGCTGAGACAGAAAAATTTTCTGGCACTCCTCCAATCAGAAAACCAGGTGCTAACCCAGCATACTCCAACACCCAAGCCAACATAGATGCGGTAGTCGTTTTACCGTGAGTTCCCGCTACTGCTAGTACCCATTTGCCAAGCAATACATGCTCTGCTAACCATTGCGGGCCGGATATATAAGGTAACCCTTGATTTAAAATTTCCTCCATCAATGGATTGCCACGACTGACTGCATTACCAATGACATACACATCTGGTTTTAAATTGACTTGATCAACAGTGTAGCCTTCTATCAATGTGATCCCTTGGGCCTCCAGTTGCGTGCTCATTGGTGGATACACATTGGCATCACAACCTGTTACTGTAATTCCTGATTGCTTTGCCAGTGCAGCAATGCCGCCCATGAAAGTGCCGCAAATACCTAAAATATGAATATGCATTGGTTATTTAGATTTCTATATTTTCTGTTTATTGCAAAAT
>JBFIDU010000357.1:0-1843 GCA_041603755.1 Methylophilaceae bacterium | reverse complement strand
GCACTCGCCAGCGACTCTACGTCTTTGTTTTGCGGTTAGTGGGGGGTGGTTGGAAGGGTTGTCAATTTTAATTTCGGTTGTCGGTAATATGGTGAGTGTTACTTTTGGTAATAGCTTTCTGGGATGTGCATTAGACAAGCGACCAAAATAAGACTGCGCAGCACCCTCGACACGAACAGGTAATATGACGGCATTTGTTTTGGCGGCTACAAATCCAGGGCCATCATATACCTTCATTAAATTGCCTGTTAATGTGATGCGACCTTCGGGGAAGATGACCACATTCTCGCCATCTTCTAAACGTTTGATCACTTTTTTCATAGCAAGTGGACTAATAGGGTCAACAGCTAGATAAGGTGTTAAACGTAAGAACTGGCGGAATAGACGGTTTTTTAATACGCCAGTGTGAACAACAAACGTAGCTTTTTTCGGTAAAAACAGGCCCAACAATAAACCATCTAAAAAAGACTCATGATTTGCAACGATGAGTAATCCATTTTCATCGGGAACATGTTCTAAACCATTTACTTTTACTCTGAACAATATCTTGCAGATAAAGCGTAAAATACTCGCAATCATTTAGTCGTCCCTCTATTTTATATTTCTTCTTTTATATAAGTTAACACACCATCAATTGCTTGAATGATATGTGCTTTATTGACCCAAAAGAATACTTCTTTTCCCACCTTTTCGCTATGTAGCGCACCACATTGTTTAAGCAATTTAAGATGATGCGTAACAGCTGTGCGACTTAAATTTGAACCTGCAACAATCTGTAGAATATTGAGTCGCTCATTTTTGTCAAAGCTTAACAGAATTCTTTGGCGCTGCTCATCTCCTATTGCAACGAATAGTGCCGAGATGTTTTTCCACTCACTAGGGATATCTTTTAACTCTTTCATAACTATATGATTAGATATTTAGTTATATATGTCAAGTTTTTATATTTGTTGTGGCAATAAAAAAAGCGGCCTATTTAGCCGCTTTATGTTTGAATTAGAGATTGCTACTCAGTGAAATCTAGTTTACTGTATCCTAATAGCGTGCCTGTTGCGTATGCCGTATCGACTAACGAAACTTGATAGTCACCAATGGCTTTGATTTCTTTGATTTGTGCTTCCCCTAACCGTGTCAATGTTTCAAGCACCTCAGTCATTGTTCGGAGGCCTTCATTGAATTGCTTCAATTCTGCCTCATAATTAATCCCAGCAATCAAAACTTGTTGCCTAGCGGCTAATATGCGCTGCCAATTTTGCTCAACTTGATCCACAGCATCATATATTTCTCTTTTAATGGTTAGCGTTTGCAATGTTTTGGTTGTTAATCGTTGACTTCGCTGTTGAATGGCTTTGGCTAATCTGGCCTTATTCGCTTCATTGCTAATTGGTAATTCAAATTTGAAACCAACGGACCAGTCATTAAATTCACCATTCAATACGTTGTTATAACTATTACCTAAACTATCAAATGTATTTGAAAGTGCGCCATATTGATAGTCTATTGTAAAGAGTGGCAGGGTTTGATTTTCCAGATAATCAATATTTGCAAGGTCAGCAGCTAATTTAAGTTCTTGCGTTAAAAGCTCAATACGTCCCTCAAGCGCATCACGCATTAATTTCTGCCGATCAATTTCATATTTAACTAAGCTAGGTAGTGTGGTCGGTAAAAAGATAGCATCTAGTGAGGGTTCATCAGTAATATCATTTAACAGAAACTGTAATTGCCGGTTAGCAAGTTTTAAATTTGTTTCTGCAATGATTAATGCTTCTAGACGGTCAGCAACCCCAATCTCAGCACGATTGATTTCAACACGCGCTGTTAGTCCTTCTTTAACGCGTGTTTT
>JBFIDU010000356.1:0-1852 GCA_041603755.1 Methylophilaceae bacterium | reverse complement strand
TATTGGCATGCTCATTTTTGTCGTCGGTAGTGTAGTTGCAGCTATTGGAACAGATATTATTACAGTCATTATTGGACGCGCGATACAAGGTGCTGGTGCGGTTTCAGCAGTTGTAATGGCGCTAGTAGCCGACTCTACAAGGGAAGAGCATCGCACCAAGGCAATGGCGACCATTGGCGGAACCATTGGCGTAACATTCGCCGCATCATTGGTGTTGGGGCCATTACTAAATCAAGCGATTGGTGTAGCAGGTATCTTTTGGATGACAGCATTTCTGTCCATATTCGCAATCGCTGTCGTAAAGTTTCTAGTTCCAGATCCTGTTAATAGTCATTTTCATTCTGATACAGAAACAGCGCCAGACAAGATTAGAGATGTGCTAGGTAATGCACAGTTACTGCGATTGAATTTTGGCGTTTTTAGCTTGCATGCTGCGCAAATGGCCATGTTTGTCGTAGTGCCGTTTGCGTTAAAAGAAACCAGTGGGCTTAATGAAAATCAGCATTGGATTGTTTATTTACCCGTATTAACGATATCGTTTGCACTGATGTTGCCAGCGATTATTTATGGAGAAAAGCGCGCTAAGTTGAAGCCAGTTTTTATTGGAGCGGTTCTGACCATGTTACTTGCTCAGCTTTTATTCGCCATGAATATTCATCATTTTTGGGGTGTAGTGACAGCATTGTTCTTTTACTTTTTGGCATTTAATTTACTCGAGGCAACTTTACCCTCTCTGATATCAAAAATGGCGCCAGCAGCATCAAAGGGTACAGCCATCGGTGTGCATAATACTGCGCAATCGCTAGGTATATTTATTGGGGCATTAGCTGGTGGTTTTTTATCAGATCAATATGGTTTCTCAAGCGTCTTTATTTTTTGCGCAGCACTCATTGGCATTTGGTTAATTGCCGCATTTGGTATGAAAACGCCACCATCAGTTAAAACAAAGATGTATCATGTGGAAGTGCTGGAAAATGGCAATGCTGAACAGCTTAAAAATGCAGTCATGGTAATGGTTGGAGTTGAAGAGGTAGCGCTAATTCCAAAAGAACAAACATTGATCGTTAAAATAAATAACCAGCAAAGTGTTGAAGAGCAAGCTGCATTAGAGCAAAATATATTGAAATTGATAGGGAGTTGATAATGGCATCAGTCAATAAAGTGATATTAGTTGGTAATCTTGGGCGAGATCCAGAAGTGCGCTATATGCCAAACGGCGAAGCTGTTTGTAATTTTAGTATTGCGACAACAGAGAACTGGAAAGATAAAAGTGGCGTTAAGCAAGAGAAAACCGAGTGGCACAATATTGTGATGTATAGACGTTTGGCAGAAATTGCTGGTGAATACCTTAAAAAAGGCCGTTCTGTTTATGTAGAGGGGCGCTTGCAGACTCGTAAATGGGAGAAAGATGGTGTTACGCGCTACTCAACTGAGATTATCGCCGATCAAATGCAAATGCTAGGCGGCAAGGGTGATAGTGGTACAGCTAGTTATGATGCAGGCCAAGATAGTGCGCCTGATGACTTTAACCAAGTACCATCTAGGCAATCAACCCCAGCTGCGAAGGAGCAAGTGCCAGCAGCTAGCGGTGGTTCTTCATTTGATAATTTTGATGACGACATTCCATTTTAGTCAGAATCTGTATGGCAAAAGGCCTTGCTTGCAAGGCCTTTTTTATTAGGTGAATATTTATTATTGTAAATCTTTGAATAGATTAACCAATTGCGAGACATCAGTTATAATCTCGCTTTTGATTTTAATTAACTTAATACAACGATTAACCATCATGCCAATTTATGATTTTAAATGTACAGCGTGCGGTCATCAGGCCGAAGTGATGCGTAAAGCAAGC
>JBFIDU010000355.1:0-1860 GCA_041603755.1 Methylophilaceae bacterium | reverse complement strand
TTATAAGATGAGTGATCAAGGACAGTCGTTTGTTTCAATTGATCTAGTTCCTACTTTTTCAAATGTAATTGCTTCAGCAAATTGGCATGCCAGTGCTAGCCTAATTGCAAAAATGCAATCGTTTGCATTATTGGTTGATATTGGCAGTACAACAACAGATATTATTTCGATTAGTGATGGTCGAGTAGTCAACAGTTGTTGGGCCGATGCACAACGATTTCAACAAGATACATTGGTTTATACTGGAGTTGTTAGAACCCCATTAATGGCTATAGCGCAGAAAATTGAAGTTGATGATAAACTGAGTAATGTAGCGGCCGAGTACTTTGCGACTGCGGCGGATGTGTTTCGATTAACAGGCGAGCTTTCTCCCTTATCGGATATTGTGCCTACAGCAGATGGCGCTGCAAAATCGAAGCATGCAAGCGCTCAACGGTTAGCAAGGATGGTTGGTTATGATGTTGAAGATAAACCACTTGAAGTTTGGCTAGCATTGGCGCATGCTTTTCGTAACAAGCAACTTAATCAAATCACATGTGCAATGGAAAAGCATTTAACATCAAACATGATGATTGTAGGCACGGGCGCAGGACAATTTTTAGTGAAAGAAGCAGCTAGCATTCTGAATCAACCTTATATAAATCTTACCAATTTATTTAAGCAAGCATTACCGCCAGACATTGATATTTGCTTTCCGGCCTTTGCTGTTGCAAAACTTGCATTCGAAAGTGAATGGATATGAGTGCATTAATCCACTCATTGTCCTATCATCATGACAGCGCGATACTTTTTGAGCGAATTGCACACCTGCCTTGGGCAATGTTTCTTGATAGCGGACAAGCGCTAGACCCGCTGACTAATAAGCCAGGTAGTCAATACGGGCAATATGATATTTTAGTGGCAAATCCTATCGCAACTATTGTGACAGAAGGTGATCACACGACTGTTGTAGAAGGTTTAATCACTAAAACTTCACAAAAAGATCCATTTGACCTTTTAAATCAGCTGCTAAAAAAATACAAAACAAAAGATATTGGGGTGCCATTTGCAGGTGGTGCATTAGGATATTTTTCTTATGACTTAGGCCGTCGTATAGAAGTAATAGCAGATAAAAACACACCAGAGAATATTCCAGAGATGATGCTAGGTGTTTACGATTGGGCAGTGGTAGTTGATCATAGCAAACAAAAGACCACCCTGATTTCACATGGCATGAATGAACAAACCATAGAAAATTGGCAGGATATTTGTCGTTTATTTGAGGCCACTCATCTTGATATGGAAAGTTCTTTTGCAACCATTTCAGATACAGTATGTAACTTCACCAAGCAGCAATATCTTGAAGCATTCAATCAAATAAAACGTTACATAGGCGCAGGTGATTGTTATCAAGTTAATCTAGCGCAACGTTTTGCGGCCAAGGTGAAAGGCAATAGTTGGATTGCATACAAAAAATTACGCAGCATAAGTCCAGCGCCCTTTATGGCATTTATGCAATTACCGCATAGAGAGGGTAATTCGTTGCAAGTATTATCCAACTCTCCAGAGCGGTTTATTCAGGTGATTGGCAACCATGTAGAAACAAGACCAATCAAGGGTACGCGTCCGCGCGCGAAAACAACAGCTGAAGATTTAGCAAACGCAAATGAGCTGCAAGCTAGCATAAAAGACCAAGCCGAAAATCTTATGATCGTAGATTTGCTTAGAAACGACATTGGCAAGACCTGTGAAACGGGCAGTGTAAAAGTTGATAAATTATTTCAGTTACAGAGTTTTGCGAATGTTCATCATTTGGTGAGCATTGTAAAAGGTAAACTTAAACAAAATACGACAGTCATTGATGTTTTGAAAGGTTGTTTC
>JBFIDU010000354.1:0-1861 GCA_041603755.1 Methylophilaceae bacterium | reverse complement strand
AGATTAACCAATTGCGAGACATCAGTTATAATCTCGCTTTTGATTTTAATTAACTTAATACAACGATTAACCATCATGCCAATTTATGATTTTAAATGTACAGCGTGCGGTCATCAGGCCGAAGTGATGCGTAAAGCAAGCGCAGAAAATACAACTGAATGCCCAGCTTGTCACAAGATGTCATTTTCTAAAATGTTATCCGCGCCTAGCTTTCAATTAAATGGCACTGGCTGGTACGCTACTGACTTCAAGGATAAACCAAAGACACAAACTGCAGCTGTGACCGATAAAAAGGCAGAAGAAGCAACTCCAGCCGCCAGTTGTGCACCAGGTTGTGGCTGCCACTAGGGTGTTATGAAAAATTACTTTATTACAGGCTTGCTTGTGCTGGTGCCATTAGTCGTCACTTTTTGGCTACTTAGCACATTGATCCAAACAATGGATCAGAGCTTGCTATTATTGCCAGAGTCTTGGCGGCCAGAGAAAATGCTCGGCTTTAGTATTGTTGGGCTGGGGGCGCTTCTAACGATTACCATCATTTTTGCGACAGGTGTTATCGCCACGAATATTTTTGGGCAACAATTGATTTTACTCTGGGAAAACTTACTCTCACGTGTGCCAGTTGTAAAATCAATTTATTCAAGTGTCAAACAGGTTTCCGATACCATTTTTTCTGACTCTGGTAATGCTTTCCGTAAAGCGGTGTTGGTTGAGTTTCCGCGCAAAGGATCATGGACCATTGCATTTTTAACGGGCGAGCCTGGCGGCGATGTAAGTAATCACTTAATTGGCGAGTACGTGAGTGTGTATGTGCCGACGACACCTAACCCGACGGGTGGTTACTTTCTAATGATGGAAAAAAAAGATGTGGTAGAACTTGATATGAGTGTCGATCAAGCGCTGAAATACATTATTAGCATGGGCACCGTTGCTCCAGAATTGAAATCAGAAAAAGCAGCAGCATTAATAAAGCACAACAAAACGAAATAAATTATTCACGAAAACAATAGATTAGAACATTATGATGCGTACACATTACTGCGGTGAAATAAACCGTGAACATATTGGCCAAACTGTAACACTTTGTGGTTGGGCACATCGCCGTCGCGACCATGGCGGTGTGATATTTATCGATTTGCGTGACCGTGAAGGTATGGCGCAAATAGTGATTGACCCTGACACCAAAGAAGCGTTTGCTATTGCCGAATCCGTAAGAAATGAGTTTGTACTCAAAGTAACTTGTAAAGTGCGCGCACGTCCAGAAGGAACGGTCAATCCTAATATTCCAACAGGTGAAGTGGAAATGCTGGCTAGTGACATTGAGGTTCTAAACCCTTCTCTCACGCCACCGTTTATGTTGGATGATGACAATCTAAGCGAGTTGGTACGACTGGAACATCGCTATATTGATTTGCGCCGTCCAGCAATGCAAGAAAACATGAAATTACGTTATCGTGTTTCTAAGGTCATTCGTGATTATTTGGACGATAATGGTTTTATTGAAATCGAAACACCGATGTTGAACCGTAGTACTCCAGAGGGTGCGCGTGATTACTTGGTTCCTTCTCGCATCCATCATGGAGAATTTTTTGCATTGCCGCAATCGCCTCAGCTTTTCAAACAATTGTTGATGGTGTCTGGTTTTGATCGCTATTTTCAAATTACTAAATGCTTCCGTGATGAAGACTTGCGTGCGGATCGCCAACCTGAATTTACCCAGATTGATTTAGAGACTTCATTTCTAGAAGAAAACGACATTATGAACATTGTCGAAGAGATGATTCGCCAGATGTTGAAAAAAGTCCAAAATGTAGACTTGCCAGCACAATTTCCACGCATGCCTTATGCAGAAGCAATGAGT
>JBFIDU010000353.1:0-1869 GCA_041603755.1 Methylophilaceae bacterium | reverse complement strand
TATCATGCTCGCTAGGTATTTTTTATTGGTAACGTTGTATAAGTTAATCGCCGCACTCCAATGATCATCAATTTTATAATTAGCCATCAAGTTTAATGTGGCATAACTACCTTGCTCATAACGAACAGGCGCAGCTAAGCCCGGTACAGCGATGTCAACATGCGTATCACTCTGCCAGTTTAGGCTTGCCCCCACTTTTAGGTTTTCAATTTGCGGCACTTTATATACCCCCGTTAAATGTGCTAAATGTCTGGGTGTAAATGAATTTACATTATCACCTTGATCGTTTTTCAAACTCATCAAGCGTGTATATCCAGCATTGATATTTAATCGATTTGTCACTTCCCCCGAAACATCAAATTCATAACCTTTACTAATAGCTTGAATACCGTCATAAATCGTTCTCACTCCAACCATCCCAATTTGTTGAGCAACATTCTCTTGGTCAGTCCTAAACATGGCAAAAGAGCTATTTAGATGTTTGTTAAACCAATCACTTTTAATGCCCGCCTCAATATTCTTACCTTTTAATGGTGCTAATGGTTGGTTGCTCGCATCTGTTTCGACTTGTGGCTTATAAATGCCAGTGTAGCTTGCATACAAAGTGTGCGTATCATTCAGATTATAAATAGCACCAATATAAGGCGTGAGCTTGTTGCTATCGTCAGCTTCTTGTGGAACACCATAACTAACGCCCTCCAACTCGTAACTTAGCAAGCTGCCGCCGATTGTCACTTTCAGCGCATCAGTTGGATTCAACTTAGCGGCTGCGTAAAAATTAGTCGTCTCTGTTGTAAAGTCCGCATTTTTACTCTCAGCACCATAAGTTGGCAGTGGAAAATCGGCGGCACTTTCAAAGCTAGTTAAAGGTACTCCAATTGGACCATTTCGACCGTAATCTTTAACATCCGCCTTACTGAACGTGGCGCCAACTACTAACTCATGTTGACGTCCCGCTAATTCAAAAGGACCATTTATATAAATATCAGCGACATTATCTTCGGTTGTAGTGTCGTACATACCCGGGTAACTAAACAATCCAAGCCCAGTGGCACGATCTTCGTTACCGTAAATATAATGAAGGCGTGCTTTAGAGTCCGTTGTTTTGTGTGTTAGCTGCCCTTTCGCTTTCCAATCATTATCAAAATAATGGGTGAGTTCAGCGAAGGTAATATTGGTGTCAACATTCCAATAAGTCCAGTCTGGCGCTGTAGAGTCTGAGCGTTTGTAATCACGCTTACTACCATCTGCATAGAGCAGCGGTAAGCTACCCCAATTATTTCCACTGGAGTCATTTTGATGATAAGTGTGACCAAGGGCGATATTAGTGCTTTCACTTAAATCAGCCTCAATCACACCATACAATACATTTCGTTCTGTACTGTAACGGTCAATATAGGAATTTTTATCTTGGTGTGCTGCAACTAAACGTCCACGCACGCTACCATCTGCATTTAATGCGCTAGAAATATCGGCATCTAGGCGGCGATTGTCCCAAGACCCTGCCGAAACATCCACTTTTGCTTGAAAATCTTTTGTTGGACGTTTGCGAATAAAGTTGATGGTAGCAGATGGATTGCCTGTTGCTGTCAATAAGCCATTTGCACCGCGCAAGATTTCTATGCGGTCATAAATCGCTAAATCTAAATCGCCATAGTTCGTACCGTAGGTGATAGGCGTACTAATGCCATCTATTTGAAAATTCGTAATCTTAAAGCCACGTGCAGTGTATTCGGTACGGTCGGTCTCAAAGGCTTCAACTTTAATACCTGTGGTGTAAGCCAGCGCATCATTCACTGTTAATACACGAAAATCATCAAGCTGCTGTCGAGTGATAACAGAAATAGATTGTGGTGTTTCTTTAATGCT
>JBFIDU010000352.1:0-1870 GCA_041603755.1 Methylophilaceae bacterium | reverse complement strand
TTACCTTCACGCGTACGCTCACCAACACCAGCAAAAACTGATAAACCTGAGTGCTGTTTAGCAATATTGTTAATCAATTCAAGCATATTAACGGTTTTACCAACACCAGCACCACCGAATAGACCAACTTTACCACCCTTTGCAAATGGGCAAACCAAGTCAATCACTTTGATACCGGTTTCTAGCAAATCAACAGAAGGGGATAATTCTTCGAAAGTAGGTGCTTTTTGATGGATTGAACGACGCTCTTTAGAATCAATTGGACCAACTTCATCGATAGGGCGACCTAATACATCCATAATTCGACCTAGCGTACCAGTCCCAACAGGTACAGTAATTTGTGAACCTGTCGATTTAAAAGCAGTACCGCGAGCTAAACCATCTGAAGAACCCATTGCAATCGTACGGACAATACCGTCACCTAATTGCTGTTGAACTTCTAATGTTAAACCCTTTTCAGCTTGCGATGTTTTATCATCAATAATCAATGCATCAAATACCTTAGGCATGTTATCACGTGGGAACTCAACGTCCACAACCGCGCCAATACATTGAACTACTTTTCCTACCACTGCTTGATTTGCTTTTGCCATCTTTTTTTCCTAACTTAAATTTAGTCAGATACTTTTAAATATAAATAAATCGTTAACTAGAAATTGCCGCTGCGCCGCCAACAATCTCAGAAATTTCTTTTGTAATTGCTGCTTGTCTTGCTTTGTTGTATACAAGCTTCAAGTCATCAATCACTGTCTTCGCATTATCAGATGCTGCCTTCATCGCTACCATCCTTGATGATTGCTCTGATGCCATATTTTCTGCTACAGCACTGTAAATAAGTGATTCAATATAACGTGTCATTAATTCATCAATGACAGGCTCTGGTTCTGGCTCATAGATATAAGACCAATTACCTTCGGGGCTGCCTAGCTTCTCACCTGATAATGGTAGCAATTGCTCCATCACTGGTTCTTGCTTCATGGTATTAATGAATTTTGTGTAGCAAATAAATAATTGATCGATTTCTCCAGATTCAAATGCATCTAGCATTACCTTAATCGAACCAATCAGCGTATCTAAATGCGGCACATCACCTAGACCAGTAACATTGGATTGAACATCTGCGCCAACTCGGGTCATAAAGCTCAGTCCTTTGTTACCAAAAGCACTGACCTTGACCCCTTTACCTTCTTTATTCCAAGCTTCCATCTGGCTTACAGATAGTCTTAACATATTGGTATTCAGACCACCACAAAGACCTTTGTCAGAACTCACCACAATCAACCCAACGTTTTTAACAACATCGCGTTTAATTAAAAACGGATGTTTATACTCTGGTTGTGTATATGAAAGATGAGCCGCAACATTTCGAATTTTCTCAGCATAAGGTCTGGCTGCGTGCATTCTGTCTTGCGCTTTGCGCATTTTAGAAGCAGCAACCATTTCCATTGCTTTCGTGATTTTGCGGGTATTTTCTACCGACTTAATCTTGGTTCTAATCTCTTTACTACCAGCCATTTATCTTTGTCCTAATCGTTAGAGATTAATATGCATTAGTTGCTTTAAAATCTTTGATCGCATCTTCCAGCGCTTTTTCATCATCATCGCTTAGCGCTTTGTTTTTCTCGATATTATCCATCAATTTTTTATACTTAGATTTCATGTGCCCATGCAATGCACTTTCAAAAGATAAGACTTTTGCAGTTGGCACATCATCAAAGTAGCCTTTGTTTGCAGCAAATAGTGTTACTGCCATATTGGATACGCTCAATGGTGAGTATTGTGATTGCTTCATCAACTCAGTAAACATGCGACCACGATCCAATTGTTTACGTGTTTCTTCATCAAGATCGGAAGCAAATTGTGCAAAAGC
>JBFIDU010000351.1:0-1871 GCA_041603755.1 Methylophilaceae bacterium | reverse complement strand
CTTACTGAAATCAACCAGAATTGTTAAAGACATAGAACCTGGCGAGATTGTGCGCTTTGAGCACGTCGAACTTGCAGAATCGAAAGCACTAGAAATTTACAAGCAAATTGCAACAAGTTAAGAACAATAACTTAATAGATAAAAAAGCCGCTAGAAGCGGCTTTTTTATTTATCGGAACTAGTGATTAGTCAAAAGGGTGTTCAATCACTATGGTCTCATCTCTTTCAGGCCCTGTTGATACGATTGCAATGGGTACACCGCAAACAGCTTCCAAACGTTTCAAATAGTTTTGCGCATTTATAGGTAGCGCATCCCAAGATTTCACGCCAAACGTGCTTTCTGTCCAACCTGGTACTGTTTCATAAATTGGCTTACACCCAGCAACATCATCTGCACCAACTGGAAGCAAATCAATTTTTTTACCATCAAGCTCATAACCAACGCAAATATTGATGTTTTCAATACCATCCATTACATCTAATTTGGTAATACATAAGCCTGTTAATCCGTTAATCATTGCAGAGCGTCGTAAAGCAGATGCATCAAACCAACCACAGCGCCGTTTACGTTTTGTCACAGTGCCGAACTCTTGGCCTTTCACTGACATTTGTGTGCCTGGTGCACCATCTGTTTCAATATCTAACTCACTTGGGAAAGGCCCACCACCTACACGCGTGGTATAAGCTTTTGTAATACCCAACACATAATGCAGCATATTGGCACCAACACCTGTGCCTGCAGATGCTTGGCCTGCTATACAGTTGCTGGAGGTAACATAAGGGTAAGTACCATGATCGATATCTAGCAATGTTCCTTGTGCGCCCTCAAATAATAACCGGTCGCCTCTATTATAAGCACCATATAGTTCAGCAGAAATGTCAGCAATCATTGGTTTTAATGCTTGTGCGTGCTGCATACTCAGATCAAGTTGCTGTTTAAAATCAACTGGTTGTGCACCAAGATAATTAGTTAACACGTAGTTATGATAGTCCATCACCTCTGCTAGTTTTTCTGCAAACCGTTCTGGATAAAATAAGTCATAGACACGCAATGCTCGTCGCGCTACTTTATCTTCGTAAGTCGGTCCAATCCCTTTACCAGTCGTCCCTATTTTTTTTTCATCACTGCGTTTAGCTTCACGTGCGATATCAACTGCAACATGATAATTGAGGATAAGCGGGCAACCTGGGCTCACTTTTAAACGGCTCTTTACCTCAAGTCCATCTTTTTCTAGTGTCTCAATTTCATTTAATAGATGTCCGGCATCCAGCACAACGCCATTACCGATATAACAATTTACACCAGCTCTTACAATACCTGATGGGACAAGATTTAACTTATAAACACGCTGTTGATCACCTTGCCCAACCACAAGCGTATGACCAGCATTATGCCCTCCCTGAAAACGCACTACACCTTGTGCCTGATCAGTTAGCCAGTCAACAATTTTCCCTTTACCTTCATCGCCCCACTGCGTGCCAACGACAACAACGTTCTTTCCTGAATTTTTTACCATATTTTTTATAATACTTAATAATTTAGTTATTCAGCGGCAAAACTTTCCACTCACCGCCCTGATATTTCAATTCTCGATCACAATTCAGCTCTTCAACACTGGTTTGATCATTTGGTAATGCTTGCACGACAATTTGCCCTTCGTTACGCAGTGAGTCAATTTTTTTGAGCAAATCACCATCTTCACTGACGGGTGCCAATATGCCACGTGCACACTCGGCACAATCAAGCGCACTGACAATACCACGCAAGTCCAAGCTAAATCCAGTTGCGGGCCTTGCACGGCCAAAGGCTATACCCACCTCATCATAACGGCCACCCAAAGCCAATGGACCTGCATAATTATGTGCGTAAG
>JBFIDU010000350.1:0-1885 GCA_041603755.1 Methylophilaceae bacterium | reverse complement strand
TTCATCGCCACATTTTAATAAGGTGAAAAAATCAGTGAATCGATGACCAGTCCAGTTATCAGATTCTAGTCGTACCGTTGCAATAGTGCCTTCAATATCAATATTGGCAATCTTACTAACAATATCAACAGCAGGTCCATTCTCATCATTCCAATCAAATAGCTTTTGTATTGGCCCAGCAAATAAATCATCGCCGATATAGCCAAATATGGTTGCATCCTTGTGAAAGGCTGGCTTCATGTCATCGCCTTTGCCAGATATTGCTCCATCAATATAATGCTGCACGACAGAACGGATTTGTTCAAGATCATTCTTACTCATAACAAGCACCTCCTATATCAAAAAGTATACTGATTAGTATATTCTACTCTCAGACTATAACACTGAAAATAGCATTTTCAAACTTAGTACAATCAGTAGTAACGCAAACACTTTTTTTAAGGTCTTAACGGGTAACTTATGCGCTAGTCGTGCGCCATATGGCGCTGTGAAAAAACTAGTTGCAGAAATAAAAAGCACGGCAGGGATATAAACAAAGCCGAATGTATACTCCTCACCTGCCGTTACAGACCAGCCATTGACAATATAGCCAACAGTTCCAACAACTGAAATAGGAAACCCAAGTGCAGCAGATGTTCCAATGGCCTTTTTGATATCGACATTCTGCCAAAGCAGATAGGGAACGGTTAAAGAACCACCGCCAATGGAGACTAATGCTGATATTGCACCAATACCAGAACCAGCCAACAATAATCCACCATTACCCGCTAAGGTTCTGCTGGGTTTTGGTTTTTTATCTAAAAACATTTGAATAGAAACATAGGCCATGAACAGTGAAAAGAAAAGAGCAAGGTATATGGAGGGAATGTTGACCACAACAAATGTAGCGATAAATGTACCCAAAATAATCCCTATAGCCATCACTTTGACAATCGGCCAAAGAATGGCATCTTTTGCATAATGTGCCCGCATGCTCGATAAAGAAGTCACGATGATTGATGCCATTGATGTGCCCAGCGCTAAATGGACTACTTTTTCAATTGGCACGCCTTGAAAGATAAATAGAGTGGTGAGCACTGGAACCATAATGCCGCCACCACCAATACCAAAAAGCCCAGCCATAAATCCTACAAATGAGCCGAGTAATAAAAAAGATAAAATCCACTGTGGTTCCAATAACATCACGTAACCTTGTTGATCAATATTTAATTAAGTGTTTGTAGCAAATGAGAATACAACTAGAACAATATGCTAGCGAGGTCATTTCAGCAAGGTTAAGCAAATAAATTTACTCTGCGATTTATTCAATGAATAGCGTAAATTACAATGCGTCGGGCTGTATAAGAGATCATCCAAGTAGAGAGAGATTGAATTTTTGTAATAGAATGGTCATGATTTTGTAAGAGAGCTAAAGAGCATGAATGAAGAATTAGCCGTAGAAGGTGGGCAGGTTGATTGGTTATCCAGTCAGTTTTTACTAGGCGATGTTGGCGCACCATTTATTATTGGGCTGGCGGTAGGCTATTTTGCGAAGAAGGCACTTAAAATCGCTTTATTTGTCGGTGGTGCAGTCATTGTTGCCATGTTTGTTTTTGAATATTACGACATTACTGTCATTAGTGATGAAAGTTTAAAAAATGCAGCCGATGTTGCTAGCGGTGCTGTCAAAAGCTCGGGTGGTTTTTTAATGGATCGTTTGTCAAGAATCACCAGCCGCGGTGTGAGCGCAACAGTAGGCTTTGTGGCTGGCCTGAAGTTGGGCTGAAGATAAAGCATGAACTCATTGATTCAATGCCAACCTAACCTATATAGTGAAAAGGAGTAAACACATGGCAAAAACAGCATTAGTAACAGGCAGTAGCCGTGGAATAGGGCTAGAGTTTTG
>JBFIDU010000349.1:0-1923 GCA_041603755.1 Methylophilaceae bacterium | reverse complement strand
TGATTCCCAATTGCTTGTAACAAATGCGTTTTACCTAAACCCACACCACCATAAATAAATAAGGGGTTATATGCTTGGCCAGGATTATCAGCCACTTGTATTGCTGCAGCACGTGCCAGTTGATTTGCGCGGCCAGTAACATAATTATCAAAATTGAAACTTGGATTTAATCCAGAGTGGTCTTTATCAATATGGTTGGATTTTTTTGGTTTTGCAGTTGTTTGTTTTGTCTCAATTGCTGTTTTTTGTTTTTGATTGGTCGTTACTGTAGATACTCGACCATTGGCGTTAATATTTTTTTTGGTGCTGGTGGTAATTTCAATCACGACATCTTGTGAAAAGAAATCTTCTGCCACCCCTTCAATCTTATTTAAAAAGCGATCTTTAACCCACTGTTGCACGAACTTATTCGGAGCGATAACACGAATATTGTTATCGACTATTTCTGTTCTCAGTGGTTTAATCCAGGTGTTAAATTGCTGTGTTGATAGCTCTTGCTCAAAGCGGCTAAGGCAGGCAGGCCAAAAATTTTCCATCGGTTTACCAGCACCCCAGTTATAGTTGATTGAAAGAGTCGGTATTATTTTGTTTTATTACCAATTGAGCATTCAATTCTAACCTGTTTGCGCTAACTTATCCACAGGCAGAGATAAATTTATTTTAGTAATTTCTCATTGACAACTTACATGCTTATCGTGTCTAATGGAGGGCTTTGTAGCATTCGCAAATGGAGATTTAAATGAAACGTACTTATCAACCTTCTAAAACACGTCGCGCACGTACGCACGGGTTCTTGGTACGCATGAAAACTAAAGGTGGTCGTAAGATTATCGCTGCACGACGTGCAAGAGGCCGTAAACGTCTAGGTTTATAATATAAATACAAATTGTATTTATAGCTAAGCATTCAACATGTTGTAATGCCAAAGCCAATAGTAAGCAAGTTAGTGATGATCAGAAAAACGGATGAATTTTCATCCGTTTTTAGTTTTAGAAAACGCTATACAAGCGAGCATCTGGTTGTTCACTTTAAACCAAATCAATTGCAGACGGTGAGAGTTGGCTTTGTAGTTGCAAAGAAAGTTGCTAAGTTAGCTGTGCGTAGAAACTATATGCGCCGCGTCTTAAGAGAATTGTGCCGGCAAGAACAATTCATATTATGCGGCGTAGATGTAGTTATCCAAGTTACAAAACCATTTTATAATGCAGAGTTCGCAGTATTAAAACAAGAACTGGTCGATGTTTTTGGTAAAATACAGCATCGATTAGCTTAGGAACCTTAGTGAGCAAGCTATTTATTGGTTTGATTAGATTGTACCAATGGTGCTTGAGTCCATTTATTGGTTCAAATTGTCGGTTTATGCCAAGCTGTTCGCATTATGCAATTGAAGCAATTAACAAATACGGTGCTTTTAAAGGTGTTCGCCTAGCTATTATGCGACTTGGACGCTGTCATCCTTGGTGCGAGGGTGGTCATGATCCTGTGCCCTAAGTTTTTCTTTTAATAGTAACAATTTAATTTAACAAAGAGTTGTATGGATACCAAACGTTTAGTTTTATTTATAGTCTTTTCATTTTCCATCATGATGTTATGGGATGCATGGCAAGTTAAAGATGCACCTAAAAACGTAGACACTGTCAGCACAAAGTCTGCACCAGTTGATACTAGTATTCCTGCAGCATCTAATGATGTCGCACCTACTGTTGATACCAGCAACACGACAGGCTTTGAATTGGATACGGGCGAGCTTGTTAAAGTTGAAACAGATTTATATGTTGCTGAGATTAGTACAACGGGAGGCGATTTACGTCGTTTAACCCTCAAAAAACATTTAGCCGATGATAAAAAAGCGGGCAATTTTGTTTTGTTAGATGATACTAATAATCCAGTCCTCTATATTGCACAAAGCGGCCTTATTGGTCA
>JBFIDU010000348.1:0-1929 GCA_041603755.1 Methylophilaceae bacterium | reverse complement strand
TTAGTATAAGTACGTCTTGCCTGAAAATACTCGTTTTCTGTATCAAGTAAATCCAACAATGTCCTTTGTCCAATATCAAATTGCTTATGATAAGCTTCTCTTGCTTTTTCGATTGAGAGCTGATGTTGATTGCGATAGGTTAATTGTTCAGTAAGACTGATAACGTCATTGTAAGCAATCACAACTGTTTGACGTGTATCGATACAGGCTTTATCTCTAAGATCATATGATCTATTAAGATTTTCTGCTGATAGCGCAATATTTGCCTGATCGGAGAAACCATTAAATAGGTTGAAAGTTGCAGTTAGCTCTACCATATCAGCAGCTAAACTACTGTTTCTGCCATCTGAGCTTACATCTAAATTTTTCCTAGCTTGTAAATCCAGCCTTGGCAAGTATCTTCCTTTTTTGCCGCGCACCTCTTGTTGCGTTGCCACAATATTTTCAATAGCAGACAGTAAATCTGGATTCTTTTGATAGGCATGTTCTAAAGATTTGTTAGCACTTGGTGCCAGACCTTCTGTTAAAAATTTAACAGGTGGTAATTCTTCTGGTGGCAAATCACCAGATAAACGTTGGAATCGAGCAGTTACATTTTGTAAATTTGTTAACTCTGTTAGCAAGTTTGCTTCCGCTAAGGCAAGACGACCACTTGCTTGTTCCAAATCCACTCTACGGGCAATACCTGCTTGTACACGTTGCTCAATACGATCAAAAAGCTGCTTGTGTACGGCATAATTACTTTCTGCGTAGGATTTCAATTGACGATAACGTCTTACATCAACGTATGCCTTAATAATTTCTAAGGCAGTATTTTGCATTGTACTTTGTAATTCGTAATAGCGAACTCGCGCTGCATGATCTAGACGGTTGACTTCTGCAGGTGTTGCAAAGCCATCGAATAACATTTGGCGTAACACCAGGTCGGTTTGACCCTGTGGTGTCTGCGTATTACCGATATTAGGTGTTAGTCTCTCATAACCACCATATTTAGAAATGATATCAGCATGCGGGTAGTAACCGCCCTTCACTACTTTTTGCTCTTGCAGTGCAGCCTTATAGGTATGAAATTTTGCTTGCACCTCTGGGTTTGTGGTGACTGTTTTTTGAACAATCTCCTTCAACGTATCCGGTACTTCTGCATAGGCAAAAGGTGTTACCAAAAGCAACACATAAGTTATTATTCCTCCCAAGCTTTTATACATAACTTAACAATAACTCCCAATCACTTAAAATCCATACAAAAAACACTTCTAATCAAACAATACATTGCAATAGTTGTGCCTTAATGTATAGATGTGATTTTATTAATTATTTATTGTTTACATTTTATCGGTCGATTAATTGAACGTATTAATGTAATTACATAGAATAATACCGCAATTAATTAATTTTAAAAGAAAAAATATTATATAGTTGTCTACAACTTTACAATAAAGGTAAAAAAATTACTATCTCTGTCAACAATTTACGATATTTATTATCTGATTTAAAGCAAAAAATTGGCTTTTTGATGTTTTTTTGCATCATCAGCCTGTCGATAGCGACAGATTTTCAACACTTAGCTGATTTAGCCAATCAGCGTTATGGCCTACAAGCAAAACAAACTGTTCTTAGTCTGGAAACATTAATCAATGACCTAGAGTCTGCTCCAGAATCAGAAAAACTAAGAAAGATTAATTCATTTTTCAATCTGCACATTAATTTCGTTAGCGATCAAGATAATTGGGGCGAAAAAGACTATTGGGCAACACCGCTTGAATCAATTGGTAAAAATAAAGGTGACTGTGAAGACTATAGTATTGCTAAATATATCTTCCTACGTGAGTTAGGAATTCCTGATGAGCGTCTAAAGCTTACTTATGTTAAAGCGCGCATTGGTGGACCAGATAGCAATGTTTTTCAAGCGCATATGGTGCTCAGCTATTA
>JBFIDU010000347.1:0-1955 GCA_041603755.1 Methylophilaceae bacterium | reverse complement strand
AGCCAGCGGCTAAAATAATCTCCCACACAGTGGTAACTCCTTCATTAAATCGGTCAAAACAAAACTAACGCTACTTTAGCGTAGAAGCGCACCATTGGGCAAGTTAGTCTTTACAAATATTTATCATGCCAATACTTAGCACCATCTAAACGCCAAGACCTTGGCTGTATTGGATGGCTATGCATAAAATCAATCAAGACTGCTCCGTGGTGATCTGAACGGTAAAGTTGTGCGCCATTCTCCAAGTACCTTCCCGTTACTGATGATCTGGGATGTCTAAATTGATTTAAGTATCCAACAGTAAAAATGACATGTTTTGCGCTCACGGATTGAATAAATGACTCGGTAGAGGATGTTTTGCTGCCATGGTGAGGCGCAATCAAGACATCACTTTTCAGTTTATATCGTTGGGTTTGTAACAGTAATGACTCGGCCTCTGCCTCTATATCACCAGTCAGCAATATCGTTCCATTGCGACTGGTTACTTTGATGACGCAGCTTCTGTTGTTGTCTTTGATATTATCCTGCTGATAACTTTGCGCAGTAGGATATAACACTTCAAAACGCACTCCATCCCAAAGCCATTTTTGTCCTGCAAAGCATGTTAACTTTTTGAGCGGTTCTGATTGGACATCCGCAAAAATAATATCGGTTGGCAATGTATATGAACTGGCCGTCCATGCGACTGGCATCTTTGCCATAATCGAAGCTAAGCCACCGCTATGGTCATTGTCATCGTGACTAATGATCAATGCATCTAATTTTTTAATGCCATGGCTACGCAAATAGGGTAATACAATACTAGCACCTGCATCACTTTCCTGATTGTATTGACGACCTGTGTCATACAGCATTATATGGTTTGCAGTTTTAACGACCACTGATAAGCCCTGCCCTACATCCAGCACGGTTACTTGCATTTCGCCGATATGTAGTTGCTGCTGTTCCGTAAATATCATTGGCAACATTAAGATAAATCCCAACCAACGCATCGGGATTCCACGCGGCAGCAATATCCAAATAACACCTACCATACCGATAACCACTCGCCAGAATGGCACTACTCTTTGCTGCCATGTTGCAAATGATAAGCTCGCCAGCCAATTTAAACCCATCATACAAATAGACAATATGCTATGTGCCAACTGCAAAATAAAATCCAGTGGAATTAATGCACCCAAAATGGAAAGCGGCACAACCAGTAAGCTAATAATAGGGATAGCAAAAGCATTTGCTATCGGCGAAACAATCGAGGCTTGCCCAAACATAAAGATTAAAAACGGCAGCAACCCCAACGTAACAGACCATTGTGTATTGACAGCCTCTATGAACCAGTGCCGGAGTCTCAAGCGATTAACGGTAGCAAATGTAATGATTGCTACTGCGGAAAATGACAACCAGAAACCAGGTGCATTCACAGACCATGGATCGATCAACACAACGACGAACAAAGCAATTAATAATACGCGCGAGAAATTGATTCTCTGATTGAGTAACAATGCTAGTGCAGCAACCGTTAACATATATAAAGTACGCTGCGTGGGGATAGATAAGCCCGCCAAACATGCATAAAGCAATGCAACCAGCACCCCACCAATGGTTGCAGCTTTTTTGGTTGGCATCCACATGACCAATCGTGAAAATCTTCGCCAGACAAATGAAATAGCGGTAAATGCTAAACCTGCTAGCATGGTGATGTGTAACCCTGAAATACTCATCAAATGATTGACGCCTGTGTAGAGATAAACATCCCAATCATGTCTGCTGATTTTGCTATCATCACCGACAACTAATGCTCGTATCACACCTGCATATGACTTGCCGCTGAGTGTCCGTGTAATATGTTGTGCAACTTTGTCTCGACAGTATTCAACGATGTACGCTGGCCGCCAAACAAAGTCTGCTTTTTTTTGCATGCCGCTTTTGTTTCGCACAACGCCCATTGCACGGATATT
>JBFIDU010000346.1:0-1966 GCA_041603755.1 Methylophilaceae bacterium | reverse complement strand
TTGGTAAGATGTTGCACACTATCATTTAAGCAATTTTTATCAAGGCTTCTGGAATGAAAAATCATCATATTGCTGCCACTTTAATGGCGATCTCTTTTTCCTTGTCTGCGCAATTTTCAATTGCTGAGGAAGCGCAATATGCAGACTATAGTGGTGTCTATGATTGCACTGGGGATGATGCGCATGAGGGTCAATATACGGGCATTGTGACCATGAAGTTAAAGCCAGAGCATAGTAAAGGCAATGATGCCAGTTATGATTTTAAGCTGCAAGTGCCTGGCTATGGGACATATCTAGGTCATGCTGCAGCGACTGGTAATGTCGCTGCTATGCATTTTGCATTAACTGATACGAGCACGAAAGATTATGGTACGGGTATTGCTCAATTTAAGCGTAATTCAGATGGTAAGCTAAGTTTTCGTAAGTTCTATTTTGAGCCAGAATTTAAAGGTGGTAATACGGGCATTGAAGATTGTACAAAGCGTGATTGATTAATTGATTATTTGCCACATATTAGAAAAATTCATTGTATTCATAATAGTTCAGGTCGAAAGAAATTAGATGTAAGCGAATCGGTTAATTGTTATTGCACGTTAACCTTATGCTTGAGTAATTGGTTTGCAATATTAGAAAGCCAGCAACTTGCGCTTGTTGCCGCCAAAAAAGCGTATGCGCATTTGCGTGCTAAAATCACGCCTTGATGAATAAACCGTTACAACACATTTCCCACTTAGAAAAGCAACTATCCAGCTGTATGCTGGTGGATCGCTTCCCTATCAGGCGACGACTCCAAAAAGCAAAAGACTTAGTTAAGCAAAATAAATTGGTTGAAAACGTACTGGTAGATATTGCGCGTAAAGTGCAAAGTTCATCGCAACGCTACGCACAGCGTTTAGCACAATTGCCTAAACCAGAATACCCGTTAGAGTTGCCCGTTTCATCTAGACGCGATGAGATTGCTAAAGCGATTGCAGAAAACCAAGTAGTCATTGTCTGTGGTGAAACAGGTTCAGGTAAAACGACACAGCTGCCAAAAATCTGTTTAGAATTGGGTAGGGGAGTTGCAGGCTTAATTGGACATACCCAGCCAAGACGGATTGCAGCAAGATCTGTCGCCTCTCGAATTGCGCAGGAATTGGACTCAACATTGGGTGAGGTTGTTGGGTATAAAGTACGCTTTAATGAGAAGTCCTCAGAAGCAAGCTATATCAAGCTGATGACAGATGGTATTTTGTTGGCTGAAACGCAAGGCGACAAGTTTTTAAATGCCTATGACACCATTATTATTGATGAAGCGCATGAGCGTAGTTTAAATATTGATTTCTTACTGGGCTATCTCAAACAGTTATTACCCAAGCGTCCAGATTTAAAAGTCATCGTCACTTCTGCAACCATTGATGCAGAACGTTTTGGCAAACACTTTGCTAGCAATAATGCGGCTGGTGAACTGACCAATGCACCGATTATTGAAGTCAGTGGCAGAACCTATCCTGTTGAAGTGCGTTATCGCCCACTGGGTAAAGCTGGCTATATTTCACATGAAGTTGTTGCTGAAGATGACGATATAGAAGATGACGAGTCACCAAATACGACACTGCACGGTATACAGCGTAAGGGTAAAACAGAAGCACGCTGGTTAGCTGAAGATGACGAAGAAGAGGCTATAGAAGAGGCGGTTTTAGCCGCAGCAGATGATTTGCTTCGGCAGGGCGACGGCGATATTTTGGTTTTCTTGCCGGGTGAGCGAGAAATACGCGATACAGCAGACCACTTACGTAAATACCAAGGTCGTTCGCCTAAGCTCAAACATATTGAAGTGCTGCCTCTATTTGCGCGTTTAAGCATTGCCGATCAGCAAAAAATATTTAAGCCACATGGGCAGCGACGGATTGTATTAGCCACCAATGTTGCTGAAACCTCTTTGACCGTACCTGGCATTAAATATGTGATTGATGCTGGCTTAGCA
>JBFIDU010000345.1:0-1980 GCA_041603755.1 Methylophilaceae bacterium | reverse complement strand
CGCATATTGAAGCACATCGAGGTGTGGAAGGGGCGTTATTGCCACTCATGCATGCAATACAAGACGATATTGGGTATATCCCTGAGGAGATATATCCACAAATCAGCAAAGCATTGGCACTATCTGTTGCTGAAGTGCATGGCTTTGTGACTTTCTATCATCATTTCAGAACACACCCAGTTGGTAAGCATGTCTTGCAAATATGCCGCGCAGAGTCTTGTCAGGCGATGGGTGCAGAAAAGCTTGAAGCGGATATTAAAAAACATCTTGGTGTGGACTATCATGAAACAACACCAGATGGACAGGTCACATTGTTACCGGTTTATTGTCTTGGTAACTGCGCTTGTTCACCAGCAGTGATGATGGATGAAGATGTTTACGGTCGTGTGGATGCGCAACTGGTGGCTGAGTTAGTCAGCGAGGTGAGTAATGGCTAGTCTAATTAAAGTTTTTGTGCCACGTGATTCAACAGCACTATCATTAGGAGCAGACCGCACGGCTAAGGCAATTCAAGCAGAAGCAGATAAGCGTGGTATTGGTATTGAGCTGATCAGGAATGGATCGCGTGGTTTATTTTGGTTAGAGCCAATGGTAGAAGTTGAGACAGCCAAAGGACGCATAGCATATGCCCCAGTAAAACCAGCTGATGTGGAAAGCTTATTCGATGCTGGTTTTTTAGAGGGCGGCAGTCATCCATTGCATCAAGGCTTAACAGAAGAAATTCCTTATTTCAAAAACCAGCAAAGGTTGACCTTCGCCAGAGCGGGTATCACAGATCCAGTTTCTTTGGATGATTACCTTGCACATGATGGCTATAAAGGTTTGGCAAATGCTTTGGAAATGAGCCCAGAAGATATCGTTAAAGCAGTCACTGATTCTGGTTTACGCGGTAGAGGCGGCGCAGCTTTCCCTACAGGTATTAAATGGAATACGGTACTTGGAGCCTCTGGGGAACAGAAATATATCGTGTGTAATGCCGATGAGGGTGATTCCGGTACCTTTTCTGACCGCATGGTGATGGAGAATGATCCTTTTGTGTTAATTGAGGGTATGATAATTGCTGGGCTAGCAGTAGGGGCAACCCAAGGCTATATTTACCTGCGTAGTGAGTACCCACATTCGTTGCATATATTAAATGAAGCAATCGCTAAGGCTAATATAGCGGGTTATCTGGGTGATGATATTCGTGGGTCTGGCAAAAGTTTCCATTTAGAAGTGCGACGTGCCGCTGGGGCTTATGTCTGTGGTGAGGAAACCTCATTATTGGAAAGCCTTGAAGGTAAGCGTGGTTTGGTGCGATTTAAACCACCGCTGCCTGCTATAGAGGGGCTGTTTGGTAAGCCAACGGTTGTGAATAATGTGATTAGTTTGGCAACTGTACCGATCATTTTAGAAAAAGGCGCGCAGTATTATGCTGATTATGGAATGGGCCGCTCTAGAGGTACTTTGCCTATTCAACTGGCAGGAAACATTAAACGTGGTGGTTTGGTAGAACTTGCGTTTGGTGCAACCCTGCGAGAATTGCTTTACGATTATGGTGGTGGTTCAGCGAGCGGTCGACCGATACGTGCTGTGCAAGTTGGTGGACCTTTAGGTGCATATTTGCCTGAAAGCCAGTTTGATACGCCAATAGACTACGAGTCATTCTCCAGTATATGGGCAGTACTAGGTCACGGTGGTATCGTTGCTTTTGATGATACGGTTGATATGGCAAAAATGGCAAGATATGCATTTGAATTTTGCGCAATTGAAAGTTGCGGCAAGTGTACTCCTTGCCGTATAGGCGCTACACGAGGTGTTGAGGTTATGGATAAAATCACATCGGGTGTAGAACATACAAAAAATATTCAAGTTTTACGAGATTTATCCGATACTATGCTGAATGGGTCATTGTGTGCATTGGGTGGTATGACGCCCTATCCAGTCATCAGTGCGTTAAATCACTTCAGCGAAGATTTTGGCTTAGAAAAGCCAGTTAAT
>JBFIDU010000344.1:0-1987 GCA_041603755.1 Methylophilaceae bacterium | reverse complement strand
CTGCTAGGGTACATGATTCTAGATTACAGAGTCGTGGAAGCCATGAGAGGCCGCTTCTACTAAATCAAACACATGCTCAAAACCGTGCTGACCACCATAATAAGGATCAGGCACATCACGTTCTGGATGCTCTGGCGCAAATTCTAAAAACAGTTTTAACTTATGCTGGTGTTCGTCTGGGCACGCTTCCATCAAAATTTCGTAATTATCCGTATCCATTGCTAGGATGTAGTCAAAGGTTTCAAAGTCTCCAGCCGTGAATTTACGTGCACGAATATAGGAAAGATCAACGCCGCGAGCTTTCGCCGTTTGCTGCGCGCGCGCATCAGGGCTTTCACCAACATGATAGGCGTGTGTACCTGCTGAATCCAGATGGAAACGATCTTGTGTGCCTAGTTCTTGGATGATGTGGTTAAACACACCTTCAGCTGTGGGTGAACGGCAAATATTGCCCATGCATACAAATAAGACTTTAATTTTACTCATGTTTTATTTTTTAAACCTCTGATAATAGCCGCTCAATCATTGATTCCGCCTGGCTTAGATAGCCACCACCGAATAAATTCAAATGATTAAGAATATGATACAAATTATAAAGTGTTTTGCGCACCGAGTAACCTGCTTCGAGTGGATATTCAGCATTGTAGGCACTGGTAAAATCATGGCCAAAGCCACCAAATAACTCGGTCATGGCTATATCGGTTTCTCGGTCACCATAATAACTGGCTGGGTCGAAAATCACTGGGTTGCCAATTTCATCACCTGCCGCATTTCCTCCCCATAAATCTCCATGCAGCATAGAAGGATGCAGGCTGTAATTGTCAAAAAATACATGCAGATTTTCACTTAAAAGCATGCCTCTATCTTGCACTCTTCCCCTGTAGCCATTTTGCGCAGCAAATTCTAATTGCTGGATAAGTCTATGTTGCTGCCAAAACGTATGCCAATCATCTTCACGGTCGTTAATTTGTGGTGTGCTGCCAATCGTATTGTTGATATGCCAGCCGAAGTAGGGCATTACTTTTTGATGTAGTTGCGCTAATTGCTGCCCGAGCAACTTTGCACCACCCCCGCGCATGCTTCCGAATTCAATATACTCCAAAGCTAGATAGCTGTAGCCATCTGCAGTGCCATAAGTGATCACTTTAGGTACGCGCACACAATTAAGCTCACCCATTTCTGCTAACGCAGCTGCCTCTGCTTCAAACATCGCGGATAAATTTGGCGAGTTCACTTTGATAAAATAATGCTGATTACCTGCAGAGACTTTATACGCTGTATTAATACAGCCACCGCCAATTGAACTCAACTTATAATTGCTCAGTTTTGTTTGCGTTGCTTGCTCAATGTGTTGGATGATAGAACCGAGTTGTGCCATAAAAACTCCTTAAAACGAATTAACTATAATAATAGTAGTCTATTGTGGGTAAAGAAACTATGGCCTTGATTTTTCAAAACTAGAGCAGTAACCTTAGTGGATAATACCGACAATGATTACAGACAAAGGAGTGAGCCATGCCCTACCTAAACATTAAAACAAACCAAGAAGTGAGCGATGTATCAGCTTTGATTAAAAAAGCCAGTAGTACTGTCTCAAAAGCGAGCGGCAAACCAGAAAGCTATGTGATGATAGCTGTTGATCAAAAAACCCCTATGTCGATGGGAGGCAGCGAGTCACCAACCGCATTATTAGACTATCGGTCTTTAGGATTGCCAGGTGACAGAAAAGCATTTTCAGATGCGCTATGCACCCTCATATCACAAGAGCTATCCATCGCAGGAGATAGAATATACATTAGTATGACAGATGCTGAACGCCAAAATTGGGGATGGAATCACAGCACGTTTTAGCCATATGGCGCATACGGTCAATGGTGTCTGCCCCAATATTTGCACGCTGTTATAAAAGGAGCTAAATAGCTCCTTTTTTAATAACCAGATTAGCTTAATTTAATTTAGGTGCATCAAGCATAGGTTGAATAGTATT
>JBFIDU010000343.1:0-1994 GCA_041603755.1 Methylophilaceae bacterium | reverse complement strand
TTTTGTCTATTATTTCTTTGTAGGTGTATTTGTGCCTTATTGGGCCTTATATTTACAATCAGAACGATTTACGCCAGTCGAAATTGGTGTATTGATGTCACTGTTCCAGATTAGTCGTATTTTTGCACCAAACTTTTGGGGATGGTTAGCTGACCACACAGCAAAACGCACGATTTGGATAAGGCTCAATACGATACTTGGTGTATTGGGGTTTATTGCGGTTTTTTGGGCAGAGGGTTTTTGGCCTATGTTGCTCGTGATGGGGGCATTAAGCTTGTTTACGAGTTCAACAATGCCATTATCCGAATCACTAACACTAGCCCATTTAGCGAATACCAAAGGCCACTATAGTCGAATTCGCATGTGGGGGTCGGTTGGATTTATTGTTGGTTCAATCATATTAGGTTATTTGATTGATTGGACAGATATCTCGAGTTTATTATGGGCAATTCTGGTTGTGCAAATTTCACTATTTATGCTGACCTATGCATTACCAGATGTTACCGTTGCACCACATCATACAGATAACCTCTCAGTATGGAAAATTATACGTAAACCTGCTGTAATTGCGCTTCTGACAGGATGTGCCATGATGGTGACTGCGCATGGTGTCATGTATAACTTTTATTCTATTTATTTGGCGGAACATGGCTATAGTAAAGGAATGATTGGCTGGTTGTGGGCAATAGGTGTTATCTGTGAAATTGTGGTGTTTATGTGGATGCCAAGAATCATGCAGCGGTTTAGCCTAAAAGCGATCATTTTGGCTAGTCTCGCTTTAGCTGTCCTCCGATTTACCTTAATAAGCGTTGCAGTAGATACCCTTGTTTTGTTGTTAATTGCACAGACCCTACATGCTGCAACCTTTGGTAGCTTTCATGCAGCGACAATTGAGGTGGTTACACATTTTTTTAATGGCCGACATCAAGCAAAAGGGCAAGCAATTTATAACAGTGTAACCTATGGCCTAGGTGGAGCAATCGGCGGTATAGCTGGCGGCTATGCGCTACAGGGTTTAGGTGGGCAAATGACTTTTTTGCTAGCAGCGGCGTTTCCTTTAATTGGGTTTGCTGTGATAGCATTTGGATTAAAAATAAAAAAAACACATGGCGAGCATGGTATGTTTAGTTAATCCCAATTGAACAGTTGAGAAAAATGATGAAATGGATATTAGGGTTGTTAGTATTAATGATTAGCATGAATGTGTTTGCTGATACCCAAATTAATATAGTTGGCCTCTTTAATAACAAAGCGCTGGTTATGATTAATGGAAGTGGTCCACATCATTTACAAGCAGGACAGACTAAAAGTGGCGTGAAATTGATTTCCGCCACTAGTGATGCAGCAACATTAGAGGTTGAAGGTGAACGAAAAATATTAAAGATGGGTCAAGCAGCTTTTGTTGCTGCTAGCCCAAGCTCCCCAGAGGCTGTAAACAGCCCAGTCAGTTTATATGCAGATCAAGCAGGCCATTTTTTTGGAAATTTAACCCTTAATGGTGGTAGCTTTAAATACATCATTGACTCAGGTGCGACCAATGTCACACTGAATAGTGATGATGCAAAAGCGGCTAAAATCGATTATAAGCAGGGCACAAAAGTGAATATGGCAACCGCTAATGGTGTTGTATCTGCTTTCAAAGTAACACTCAATACTTTAAAAATCGGCACTATTGTTTTAAATAACGTTGATGCAACTGTTATAGAGGGTAGTTCCCCGCCATTTATATTGTTAGGGATGTCAGCGCAAAACAGACTCAATATTAAGCGTGATAACGCAATTATGACGTTAACAAAAAAGTATTAAACGACCCAAAATCTACTTAATTTTCAAGCCAACTGAAAATCTATTTCACTACAAATGTAACTTTTAGCACGACACGATATTTTGTAACTTTGCCGTCTTTAACCTTTACACTCTGATCTTGAATCCAAGCACTTGTAATATCTTTCACAGACTCTGAAGCTTTTGCGATACCGTTTTTTACCGCATCG
>JBFIDU010000342.1:0-1995 GCA_041603755.1 Methylophilaceae bacterium | reverse complement strand
CAAATCACTACTTTTAAATTGTATCGTTTTGTTATGCATTGTTTAACAGCCACTCAGCTAAATCATCAAATGTTCTAAAAATACCTTTGGGGTGGTATTTGAGTAACACCTCACTTGTATGGGCACCAAATGTTACCGCTATACAATCCACACCCGCATTTCTTGCCATTTGTAAATCATAAGAGCTATCCCCTATCATGAGCGTCCTTTCTGGTGTCACCACTAAAGCCTCCATTAACTCATCTAACATTTGAGGGTGCGGCTTTGAAAAACACTCATCAACCGTTCTGGTTTCTTTAAAGTACTTGCCAACTCCAGTATGCTGCAGCGCTAAATTTAGCCCTCTTCGTCCTTTGCCTGTTGCAACTGCTTGTTTGTACCCCCGCCTCCATAGCTCCGCAAGTAATGCGCTAGCCCCTTCAAATAGGGGAATACCTTGCTCATTGGCAAAGTAATTGAATGTGTATTGACGGGCTAATGCCTGTGCTTCCGCTTGTGATATATTGCTATACAAACTGCGAATAGACTCTTGTAAACCCAATCCAATCACACTCCTTGCAGCCTGTTCCGATAACGCTGGTAAGCCAACTTTATCAGCAGCACTCATTAATGCTCGCGCTATCATCCCTGTAGAATCGGCTAATGTACCATCCCAATCCCACACAATTAAGTCATATTCTTTTTTCATCTATTAAAAACACTTAAATTACTTATTATTTTTTTGTTAACGATTGCAAGAAACTTTCTAACGCAGCAGGAAGTGGTGCGACTAGACGCAGTCTTTCCTCTGTTAGTGGATGCTGAAGCTTGGTTTCACATGAATGCAGAAACATTCGCTTTAACCCCTTTTTTTGTAATTGCTTGTTTAGCTCAAAATCGCCATATTTATCATCGCCAACGATAGGAAATCCCAAGTGCGCTAATTGCACCCTTAATTGATGTGTTCGGCCAGTTACCAATTTAGCTTCTAGTAAGCTAAACCCCTCAAATGATTGTTTTAAATAAAAAACAGTTTCTGATCTCTGGGCATCGTTGTATTTATCTTTTAGCTTATCAGTAACAACATTCACACGCCTCTCACCGTTAGGTAATACATATTTTTGTAAATCCATTACCACACGTTTCTTTGCTTCTGTCCACTCGCCAGCAACTAATACAGCATATCGTTTATCCGTCCTATTAGCTTTTATTGCCTCATGTAATGCTACTAGCGCCGTACGCTTTTTAGCTAATAACAGCACACCTGACGTTTCTCGGTCTAAACGATGTACTAGCTCTAGAAACTTTGCTGTTGGTCTTTCCAGACGAAGTTGCTCAATAACACCTCTGCTCACGCCACTGCCCCCATGCACTGCAAAACCAGCAGGTTTGTTAATCACTAAAATTGATTGGTCTTCATAGATAACAGCCTGATCAAATTTTGGCTTAATTGAAACAGCTTCTGTCGATTTGGGTTGTGCTGATGTACGGATAGGTGGTATGCGCACAATATCGTTTAACATTAGCTTATAAGCAGCATCAACTCGTCCCTTATTTACACGAACCTCGCCACTACGCAGGATTCGGTATATATGTGGTTTCGGGACACCTTTTAGCATTTTGACTAGAAAGTTATCAATGCGCTGCCCTTCACTTGCTTCGTCCACTTGTATTTTTGCTGCTGCCGATGCACTGATTTGTTTATTTTCACTTACTTGCGTCATATATTTTGCTTAAAAGCCCAATAAAGCCTATACTCTAGTGTCGTCAAAAAATATTGAAATTTCTTTTTTTAACGACAGCAAAAATATTACTTTTTTAAGAATATTTAAATTAAAGAACATTTGGTTAATACCGCTCGCCATATTTTAAGTAGCGATAAAAAATTTGCGCTCTAGCCGCTGCAGATAAAGAAAATAAAGTGCGACTATAGTTACTGAAGAACTAATTTTAACGAATTTATTGCTGTTAAGCATAAATTTTTAGCTTAATTTAAAGTGAAACGCCCATTCATCT
>JBFIDU010000341.1:0-2004 GCA_041603755.1 Methylophilaceae bacterium | reverse complement strand
GTGCGTGAACGGTTTGGCAATCAAGCAGAAAAGTTGCTTAATGAATTTGCATGGCGTGAATACTGGCGAACAGTGTGGTATGCCTATGGCGATGCCATCATGCATGATATGCAAGCACCGAAGGTAAAACTGGACTTCAACGAGTTACCTGACGACATTCAATCTGCATCAACGGGATTACCCTGTATGGACAGCTTTATAACAGAGCTTGCAGAGATTGGTTATCTGCATAATCATGCCCGCATGTGGTTGGCCGCTTACATAGTCCATTGGCGTCGCACTGACTGGCAACTGGGTGCGCAGTGGATGCACGACCAACTGCTCGATGGTGACTATGCGAGCAACCATCTTTCATGGCAATGGATAAGCTCAACCTTCAGCCACAAACCTTACTTTTTCAATCAAGAAAATTTAGCTAAATATTCGCAAAACCAATACTGCGAATCATGCAAAGCACAGTGTCCGTTTAATGCTAGTTATAGCGAACTTGAGCATCAACTATTCGAGCCAAGCCAACAACTTGCCAGAGAATATACTTTGGATAATGCGGCGGATGCCGACATGCCAGTAGGGGATCAAACTTTTGTTTGGGTACATGATGAAATGCTTGATAGCGAGCACTCACTATTGCAACTCCCTCATAAAAAGCTATTTATTTTTGATCCTGATTACTACCACGATTGGTCAATACTGAGGCTACAATTTATGGCCGACTGCTTATTAGAAATGCCTGATGTAAGTGTTTGGATAGGTAAAACAAGTGCTGTACTTGCACACTTAAAAACCCAGCACATCATCACCCAAGACACCCCAAACCAGCAACTGAAACGATTAGTAGCTGGTTATGCAACCACTTGGCGACCAGAAGAAAAAGTATGTACCAAAACCCTAAGAAAAGAAGACGTCAAAAGCTTTTCGAAGTTTTGGAAAATAGCATCGCAAGATTTTATTGATAGCGCAGAAAAGTCTCACCCTTTTATTCGTCATCGCAACTAGAACAGCAACTATTAGGTATTCTATTAGTCGTACGTGCATGGAAAAAAGGCAACTTGAAACACTAAGTATTTTTTATGATGGCAAATGTCCGCTTTGCCTAGCGGATATTCATGTACTCAAAAATAACAACCAACAACAGTTACTTACATTTATAGACGTTCATGACAATAATGCATTAGGCGAGACGGTTAGTTGTGATCTAGCCTTAAAAGTAATTCATGCTCAACTAGCCAGCGGCAAAGTGATTAAAGGACCAAAAGTTTTTGAAGAAGCTTATAAACGCTCTGATCTAACAGTCATGAAATGGTTATTTTCTTTTAAACTATTCCAAGGATTGTATGCAGTTTTCTACCCAATATTTGCTAAATTTAGACCTCAGATTTCAAAGCTGATTGGGCCAATTATGTTGAAATTAGCAAAGTATAAATACCCTGAATCATAGCCTCACATAGCAAACACAAAATAACCAATCAAAAGAACGCTTACATGAAATCTAGCAAACGGATTGTTAATGCCAAAAAGCTGCTCAATAGCAAATGGACGGCTGTTAATCCAATCAATAAAGAAAAACACTTTCTTGTCACAAAACTGATAACACCAGAAACAATAGACCAAACAATCGATTTTATTGAATTAGAAGCGGTGTTTACTAAACGCTGTCAAATCTTGCCATGGCAAGAACTGAATGACAGTGAATTATGGCTGCAAGGCTGGGTTTAAAACTTCGCTAATATGACAATTAATGCTTAAGTTTTGTCATGCTATACTCGCCTCATCTTCGATAATTAACAACTTCAGCAGATTAACAGTATGGTGCAATACAACCCAAAAGACTGGCTAACATTTATCTTCCGCTTTCATGAATCGGATACCTTTCGGCAACTGATTCCGATGATGATATTAATTGGATTTTATTCAGGTGTCATTGCTTACCTTGAGATTGAGTATTGGCAACTTTCCGCACAAAGCCATGTTAAAAACATCCCTTTGTTACACACCACAGTCGGT
>JBFIDU010000340.1:0-2013 GCA_041603755.1 Methylophilaceae bacterium | reverse complement strand
CCACTTTGCTCGACATTCGAGATCCACATTCTTTTATGAATGGACATATTGCGGGTTCGATTCACCTTTCAAATGACAATGTGGATGAAGTTCTCAACAGTTTGGATAAAGAAAAGCCCGTGATTATTTATTGCTACCATGGCAATAGTAGTAAGGGCGCTGCTGATTATTTTTACAATCTAGGCTTTAAAAAATCTTATAGCGTTGACGGTGGTTATGAAGTCTGGAAATTAACGGCATAATCAAATATTAGCAACTCAAAATCCATTCAAATCATCAACAACTTAAGTCAACATGGATTACCGCTTTCGAGGGAATGACGATGGCAGCAACCATAAAACCGCAAGGGTCTTACCCAACTTCACTAGCCACTATACCCGTGAACGGCATCACCATTCTCCCTAACCGCTACACCCGTAAAGGGTGTCACCAACTTCGCTAGCCACTAAAGTGGCAAGTCAGTTGAGAAAGCGGCAAGTCGAATGCGAAAGTGGCAAGTCAGTTGCGATGTTCTCTTAAAAACACCCACTCATCCCCTTTTGATTGCTCAGGACTAAAATAGTACCCTTCGCGATCAAAGTCTTTAATCGCTTCTGGTTCAGTAATTTTATGATCAATAATATAACGACTCATTAAGCCACGTGCTTTTTTAGCATAGAAGCTAATAATTTTATATTGCCCATTTTTCTCGTCTTTAAACACAGGGGTGATAATGCGCGCATTGAGCGATTTTGCATTGACCGCTTTAAAGTATTCATTAGAGGCTAAGTTAATCAAGATACCATCTGCCAATGCAGGGTCTTCTTGCAAGGACTCTTGTATTTGCGTGCCCCAGAATTCATACAAATCTTTACCTTTGGCATTGTTTAATTTTGTACCCATCTCAAGTCGGTATGGTTGCATATAGTCGAGTGGTTTTAAAACACCATACAAGCCAGATAAAATACGCAAATGTTGTTGTGCAAAATCAAACCCTGCTTCATCTAAAGTTGTGGCATCAAGACCTGTATAAACATCGCCATTAAAGGCAAGCACCGCCTGTTTTGCATTATCTGCATAAAATGGCGTTGACCATGACTGATAACGGCCTAGATTCAAACCGGCCAATTTATCACTTAAACCCATCAAAGATGCGATATCTTGCACTGAGAACGCCTTTAACTCATCAATCAGTGCTTTTGATTGCGCTAAATAGCGTGGTTGTGAGGCTTTTTTGGTGACAGGTTCTGTTTCAAAATCTAGATTTTTTGCAGGTGAGATAACAAGCAACATAGTGTCTTTATTTCCAGTTAATGGGATTGTATAAAATAATGGTAATTATTATAACGTACAGCTAATCTACGCATGATTACGCATTGCAGTAGAGTTCCTTTTCATTCAACATGTGGTTAATTTACTTAGTGCACAATACAATGAAATTAGTTTCCGTCAATATCGCCAAACCTGAAGCCGTTAACATTAATGGTCAACCTGTTTTAACCGGCATCAATAAAAAACCACAGTCTGAACCTATTTGGCTAGGCAAGCTTAACTTAGTGGGAGATGGCCAAGCAGATTTAACTGTGCACGGCGGCGAATTTCAAGCTGTCTATAGCTACCCAGTTGAACATTATGCTTTCTGGCAAAAAGAGCTCAACCAAGCATCATTACCACATGGCACTTTTGGCGAAAACTTCACCGTATCTGGTTTGTTAGAAAAAGATGTCTATGTTGGTGATATATTCAAAATAGGTGATGCTGTTATTCAAGCAACGATGCCACGTATTCCTTGCTTTAAATTTGGTAACAAAGTTGGCAAACCTGATATTTTAGAAAAGTTTTTGTTCAGTGGTTTTAGTGGGTTTTATCATAAAGTCATTGAGGAAGGCGAAGTTGCTGCTGGCGTTCAGATTGAACTCATTGACCGTGATACAAATAGCATCAGTATTCGAAAGGCACTGGGGCTGTACAAATTAAAAGAAGGTGATGTTACGTCACTCTCGCATGCCTTAACCATTCAATCATTACCGCCTT
>JBFIDU010000339.1:0-2042 GCA_041603755.1 Methylophilaceae bacterium | reverse complement strand
ATCATGCGTGCAAATCCAAACCTAATGAATGTGCAGTTGGGTTGGGAAGAGCCAAGTAAGGTCATTAAAATCAGTATCAATCAGGAAAAGGCACGCTTAGTGAATGTAAGTTCTGTCGATGTAGCCAACACCATCAAGGGTGCGGTCAATGAACTAAAGTTATCCGAATTTAGAGAGGACAATGAACTGATTGATTTAGTAGCAAGAGGCACACAATTAGAGAGAACCAAACTATCAAGGTTGCAAAGTCTAGTTGTGACATCTCCAACTGGTGAAAATGTATCGCTGTCACAAATTGCAAAAATCAGTTATGAATTTGAAGAGGGTGTCATTTGGCATCGCAATCGGGTGCCGTCAATTACAGTACGGGCGCATTTGCGGGGTAATATCCAAGCACCCGTTGTCTCAAATCAGATAGAAGAAAAACTAACTGAAATTAAAACTAATCTACCACTGGGCATCACGATTGAAACAGGTGGTGCGGTCGAAGAGTCTAGTAAGGGCAGCGCTTCAGTCGCCAAAGGTGCGCCACTCTTTTTGGTCGTTGTGCTGACATTACTCATGATTCAATTGCAAAGCTTCTCACGGGTCTTTTTAGTGCTACTCACAGCCCCACTCGGATTAATCGGAGTCACCGTTGCACTCTTGTTATTTAATCAACCATTTGGTTTTGTAGCTATGTTAGGCAGTATTGCATTGTCGGGCATGATTATGCGTAACTCCGTTATTTTAATCGACCAAATAGAACAAGATAAAGCTTCTGGGATGGAAACATGGCAGGCAGTTATTGAGTCTACCATTAGACGCTTCCGGCCGATTGTTCTGACAGCTGGCACCGCTATACTAGCGATGATTCCGTTGACCAGAAGTGTGTTTTTTGGGCCAATGGCAGTGGCCATTATGGGTGGCTTAGCAGTTGCAACATTGTTGACGGTATTATTTTTACCAGCGCTTTATGCTGCTTGGTTTAAAGTGAAAATGCCAAGCCAAAAGTAAATGCTGGAATAAACCACAACATGCGATGCATTACATTATAATATTGAGAAAACTGATGAGGTTAGTAAGACATGACAGTGCGCACAAATCAAAGTAATGAACAAGCCCGTTTTAATATGATCGAACAGCAAATCCGCACTTGGGAGGTATTAGACCCTAAAGTGTTGCAGCTTTTGCACGATGTGCCGCGAGAGAATTTTGTACCAGAAGCATATCAAGGCTTGGCATTTGCCGATATTGAGATACCGCTTGCCTCTGGGCAATCAATGCTATCACCAAAGTTGGAAGCACGCATATTGCAATCACTCAGCATAGAGCCGACTGACAAAGTTTTACATATCGGTACTGGAAGCGGTTATTTTACAGCGCTGCTGGCGCATCAGGCCGCCCATGTTTACTCATTAGAAATTGATTCTGAACTGAATGCGACAGCTTCATTCAAACTAGCAGAGAACGATATTCACAATGTAACCATGGAATTAGCAAATGGCGTAAATGGCTTCCCTACCAAAAAGCCATATGATGTGATTGTGTTTACAGGATCATCTCCAGCAGAGCCACCAAATGTTCGTGAACAATTATCAGTTGGTGGTGTCATGTTTATAGTGCTGGGTAAAGCACCTGTTATGCAAGCTACGCTTATACAGCGCGTTTCTGAAACAGCCTATAAGCAAGATGTCCTTTTCGAAACTTGTATTCCAGAGTTAGAAGGGGCAACACAAGTCGAAGGGTTTACTTTTTAATTGATGAAAAAAACCATCTTAGCATTGATGTTGGTGGCGTCTGTCTTCGCTCGTGCAGAAGAGGCTGCGCCGCCTACCTATAGAGCACAGAGTGAGACGTTAAAAGATAGTCAGACCAAGTCTGCGAATCAGCAAGATTTAATAGAAATCTACCAGCAAGCGTTAGCAAACGATCCTACGCTCGCGTCTGCTCTTAGCGCAAACAAAGCCGCTCAGGAAATTATTGAGCAAGGCAAAGCACTGTACCGCCCGTCAATTAATTTTAATGCCAGTGGTGCTCGTTCAAATACGGACATCCGCTTT
>JBFIDU010000338.1:0-2067 GCA_041603755.1 Methylophilaceae bacterium | reverse complement strand
GAAACCTTGATTGGCACCAATGTAATGCCAGATAAGTTTGTTGAGCCACATGATGTACGCCGATGGCTCGATTTACACGGTGATGACCAAGCAAGAACTGTATACAAACATGCTTGTGAAGAAGCAGCGATGGGGCTGACTGGTAAACAAACGATACACCCTGGTCACATTCATCTTTGTAAAACAGCTTACACGCCGTCACCGACAGACGTTAATAGGAAAGTCAATATTCTAAAAGCAGCCATAGAAGCTGATGCGTTATTAGGAGGAGCAATCAAATTTGAGGGGGAGATGTTAGATCCTCCAATGTTTGGTAAAGCATTACAAACATTGCTGAGAGCACATGCCTTACGCGCACTGAAGAAAAGTGACACAGAGTTTGCGCTGGAAGTGCTTGAAATGCTGCCTGAACAGGTAATTCGTCAAAACTGGCCTTATGGAATTTTATTATGATGCACGAAGCTTTTGAACAATGGGAATGGAATATTCCAAAATACTTTAATATCGGCTCAGCCTGTGCCGACAGTCAACTTAATACGCCTTTAGCTGATGCCTTGGCCATGATTGTTGAAGATGATGCATTAGGGACTGATACGATAACATTTAATATGTTATCGAAGCGGACAAATCAATTTGCGCAATTGCTGCGTGATTTGCGCCTGCAAAAAGGTGACCGAATACTTGTCAGGTTACCAAATAGTTTGGCTTATCCGATTGCGTTCTTAGGCACGATGAAAATGGGTGCCATTGCAGTACCTACTTCTACGCTGCTGACAGCTGAAGAAGTTGCTTATTTAGCAAAAGATTCTGGTGCATCTGTACTCGTGACTGATGCCAAAGCATGGTATGCAATGGCCGATGAAATCAAACAGAATATCCAGCAAACGCCCAATTTGAAACACATTATCTTGACTCAAACAGATACAGTTACTGCGGATGGTGATTTAAACATTATCAGTTTCAATGCTTCATTAGAGGCGATAACCAGCTTTGCGCCAGTCGAACAGACATTAGCTGATGACCCTGCTTATCTGGTCTATACATCAGGGACTACTGGCTATCCAAAAGGTGTATTGCATGCACATCGCGCTATATTGGGTAGACAACCAGCGGCTAAATATTGGTTCAATTATGCGAGCGACAAGCAAGACAGAATAATGCATTCTGGTAAGTTTAATTGGACTTATGTACTAGGATCTGGGTTGATGGACCCCTTATTTCTAGGTAAAACAGTGATTGTGCATGAGGGCAAAAACGATGCGCAAAAATGGCTTGATTTGATTCAAAAACATGAAGCTACAATATTTATTGGTGTGCCGACAATATATCGCCAAATTCTGCAAAAAACAGATGCAACTAAAGTGAATTTACCAACAATTCGTCATTATATGAGTGCAGGTGAACATTTATCGGATGAGGTGCTCAGTCAATGGAAAGATCGGTTTGGATTAGATATATATGAAGCCGTGGGGATGAGTGAGTTTTCTTATTACCTATCGCAAAGTATTTATCGTCCGATTCGACCAGGTTCAGCAGGTTTTGCCCAGCCTGGTCATAATATTAAATTGCTCAACCCAGAAACGTTACAAGAAGTACCAGCCGGTGAAGAGGGGATGATTAGTATTCCATTGACTGATCCAGGTGTATTTTTACGTTACTGGAATTTAGATGATGAAACCGCAAAATACAAGCATGATGGTTACTTTTTCACTGGAGATTATGCAAAATATGATGACGATGGCTACATTTGGTTTTTAGGCCGAAAAGATGACATCATTAAGAGTTTTGGCTATCGCGTTTCACCTTATGAAATTGAGCGCGTATATAAAGGTCACCCAGACATCGCTGATTGTGCTGCGATAGGCGAGGAATTGGAAAAGGATAAAGTGCTAGTTGCATGTTACGCTATTTTGAAACCGAACGCGCAGACGACACCTAATGACTTAATTGATTTTGGCAAACAACATCTTGCCGCCTATAAAGTACCGAAAGTAGTCTATCTTGCCGAAGATTTTCCACGCACTAAAAACGGTAAAATTCTACGCAAAAATATCACGCCTGAAATCG
>JBFIDU010000337.1:0-2070 GCA_041603755.1 Methylophilaceae bacterium | reverse complement strand
GCACGCGCTGTTGAGCCTATGTTGCCAGGATGACTAGTATGGCATAGAACAATGCGAATATTGTTAAATAGTGAGAGGTGATTGCTTTCAGGCATGCTAGCTTTGTGTAAATGACTGGATAACTCAGCATTTTACACCAGATGATAAATGGCTCTATGTAGATTCAAGATAAATAGCAGGCATTAAAAAAACGCCCCGATAGGACGTTTTGTTCAGAATGCCTTGACTATAAAATTAATGTGTCAATTTAGCCTTCCAGTCATTTAGCTTATCTTCTGCTTCCATTTTAGTCAGTTGATATTTTAACGCTAGGGTATCAACCATCTTATCCCAGTTGCCTTCCATCTTATTAATTTCTTCTTCTGTCAGGTCTTGCCATTCGTTTTTAATGCTTGTTTTAAGTGTATTCCAATTTTGTTTAATCTCTTGTGTATTCATGTATCTCCTTAACTTAATTAATAAATAAAGACATTTCCTATGCCTATACTTCTTTTGACAACTTTTTTTAATCTCAGTTCATGGTTTTTCTTGGAAAAATTTACTCAGTTAATTTTAACATATTGATTATATTATTGATTTTTCGATATTCGCCAGATGGTATTACCAACATCGTCAGCGACTAATAGCGAACCAGTTTGATCAAGGGCCAGCCCAACTGGTCGGCCTAAAGCTTCTTCATTTTCATTTAAAAAGCCAGTCACCACATCTATACTTTCACCACTCGGCTTGCCATCTGTAAAAGGAATGTAGATCACTTTATAGCCACTCTTAGGTTCTCTATTCCATGATCCATGTTGTGCCACAAACATACCTGCAGAAAAATCAGTTGTTAAATCACTTTTGTTTGCATTCAATAGCCCTAAAGAAGCTGTATGAGAGCCAAGTGCATAATCTGGCTTAATCGATTTGTTAATTAATTCAGGGTCAGGGCTATCTATACGCGAGTCAACGTGGTTGCCATAATAATAGTAGGGCCAACCATAGAAGCCACCTTCTTGGACTGAGGTTAAATAGTCAGGGACCAAGTCGCCACCGAGTTGATCTCTTTCATTGACAACTGTCCATAACACTCCTGTGGTTGGCTCAATCACCATACCGTTTGGGTTTCTTAGACCTGAAGCATATACACTATATGTCTTTGTATTGGGATTAACTTCTAGAATTGTGGCTCGGTCTTTTTCAATGTCCATACCATTTTCGCCAACATTACTGTTAGAGCCAACCGTTACAAACAGATTGCCGTTGCGGCCTGCGATGACATTTTTTGTCCAGTGATGATTAATCCCTGCGGGTAAATCAACGACCTTGGTATAGTTACCATTAACTTGTGTCATGCCTTCTGTGTAGTTAAATTTGATCAGAGCATCTGCATTTGCAATGTATAAATTATTATCAATTAAAACCATACCAAAAGGTGAGGTGAGATTTTCAGCAAAGACTGTTTGCACTTCAGCCACACCATCTTTGTCTGCATCTCTTAATAAGGTAATTCGGTCTGGGCTTTTAACGCCAGCGCCAGCTTCCTTCATTATTTTCTTAGCAAAAAAGCCACGCAGGCTAAAGCCAGCATCCGGATTAGCCGGTGCATTGGATTCTGCCACTAATACATCACCGTTAGGTAACGCATAGATCCATCTGGGGTGATCAAGATTTTTCGAAAATGCATTAATTTCTAGACCCGCTGCAACCGTCGGTTTAGCATCATTCTCCCAACCAATTGCCTTAGCGATGCTAACAGTTGGAATTGTTTCTATATCTGGGCTAGGTAAGGTTGGGTTTTTACCCATACCTTCTTTAATGCTCATCGATGCGTTTTCAAATGAGCAAGAAAAGAGCAGAACAGAAATAGATGCAGCTAACAATGATTTCATCAGTAGTTGTCCTTATTGTTGGGTTGTTTGTAGAGTGACGTTAACACAGTTGATTGAATTAAAGAGTTCGATAGCGTACCAATGATGCATATTTCTTTGTCATCATCTTGTAAATGCAATTGTGTAAATTTGGATGAATATTATTTTCTTTAAAATTACGATGTTAAAATAAGCGTTTAGTTCAATACAAAGAAATATT
>JBFIDU010000336.1:0-2080 GCA_041603755.1 Methylophilaceae bacterium | reverse complement strand
TGTATCTAACGCATCTCCATCTAGTATTTCAACATCTCTGAATTGCCAGTAACTGATGCCACCAATTAGTAGCATAGGCACAATCGCCCATCCTATGTCGCTCCACACGCCAGCACTATCAGTGAACTGTTGAAGTTGATACTGCCATTCAAGTCCCAAGATAATGCAAGCAATCCAAATGAGAGGGGCGCGATACGAACTACCCGCGATAATATGATGTCGAGAAAGTAAAGTAATGTAGGCTGCAAACGCAAATATCCAAGCCAGCGCACCATAGGATGCAAATGGATGACTTTCTGAAAGCTCATGTAGTGCGACAAAGGCCATCACAGGCAATAACAAAACACTTAATGTGGCTAAATATCTCCACTGTAGGCGTCTAGCTAACAGGGGTAGTAACAAGCTTGTGATAGCTACAAAGGCAAGAGCTGCATGTTCTTCTACTGAGCCTGATAGGTAGTAATCAATAGCAGTGAAGCCAGCGCCAGCCCACCATAACCAGCCCCAAATAGCTAAGGTATTGCTCATCCATTTTAACTTGTTATGTCGGTAATGGTTCAAAAGTGCACCACATGCCCAGCCAGCAATAGCAATCAATGCAACACCAAGATACATATTTTGATGCGTTGCCGCATGATGACCAGTTAAACCCCAGCCAAATACAAATGCAGCAGCACCTAAGAGCTGCAGCGCCAGTCCTGCAACAGTTGGAAATAAACGATTTTGTTTGAGCCCCACCCATAATAAGCCCACACCTTCTATCGCCCAGGCTGCTGACGTCCATCGACCATCCAGAGCCAGAGGCAGTGTTAGCGTAGCAAAGCCTATACCAAATGCCAAAAAGCATTCACCTAAAAACTGTAACGTTTCTCTTTTGCGTGTGAGAATCCACCAAGCAAGCGCAATATAGAAGATGGCTAAGGCTAAAGCACTATAGGCCAATCCAAATTGAGAGTCCCTTAGTAATGCATATTGCAAACTAAAGCCAACGATGGGGGTGCCAAAAACCAATGTAGCATCCACATAATCACTAGCTTTAGTTGCTTGTTTATGCGCATACAACACAGCAACTAAGGTAAATAATAAAAAATGAATAATCAAGAAAGGTTCAGTCGATGCAAACAGTGCAGGTTGATAATTCTTAGCACCCCATAATGTGCCAATAATGAAGGTAAATACAAACCCTAAAACATTTAATGGTCGCCAGCTTTTATGATAGGCGATAAATGCAATTGCCAAATTCAAAATAAGATAATAGCTAAATAATCCAACATGACTACCGCTACCGCTTGAGGTAAAGATAGGGGCTAAAAAACCACCAGTAAATCCTAATATCGCTAGTGGCATTGCCGATTGTAAAACCGCGATGGCTGCTGATAAAAATGCAATCACAATTAGCAGGGCAAATGCTGCACTCGATGGAATCAGTTGATACAGTTTCATTGCAGCAAACACAGTAAGATAGAGAACGCCAATACCCCCGCCTTGTAGCGCCCAAGCATACTGCGGACGCTTGCTCCGTAATCGCCAACCAATGACTAGGAGGCCAACGCCAAAAAGGGCGATAGCTGTCATGCGAAATTCTATCGGTACATTTGAGTTTTCTGCGACATACTTAATCAGAAAGCTGATGCCAATAAATAAGACAATGATGCCAGAACGAACTAGGGTGTTGCCGCCAAATAACCAGTTTTTGGCATAATTAAAAGCACGATCTAATATATTTGGCGTTATTGGTTGTGGCTCAGGGCTATCATCAATAATGTGCTGTTCTTCATTGAACTCGCTTTTGGTGTGCGGTGCTAATGGGGGTTCCTTTTCTACAGGGACTTGTACTTCTTCATTTTGCGCCTGTTCTTCTACTTTAATATGAATAGTAGCGGCAGCGTTTATGTCAGTTGCAGCACTAGCTACTGTTTGTGTTTTCTCAATGGAGCTAGACTTACTTTCCAGCACTGTTAATTGCGCTCGTATCCTGTCAACTTCGTTTTCTAATGCCTTTAATCTGGCTTCTCTGTCGCCTTTGGTAAACAAACCGATAAAACCAGCTAAGCTGCCTATAATGACAGCACAACCCAAC
>JBFIDU010000335.1:0-2082 GCA_041603755.1 Methylophilaceae bacterium | reverse complement strand
GCGTTAATTCGTTTTAGCGCAGCATCCTGTTGCCCTTGTTCAGCCATTTTGGAAATATCTTTTAACTCATCCGCAAATGTTGGAAGTGAGGCCAATAAAATTGTTAGGAATATCGGCGTTACAAATTTTTTTAGTAAAATGTTGTGGATTGTCATTGTGATATACTGATTCAGTTAATAATAAGCGTATTCTACCAACTGGATTGCGAACATCCAATAGTCTGGTAAGTTTTCATTGTAAATAATTGGTTTTATTGTATTATTTGGTTGTTTTATTGGTCGATTTAGCCACGAAATTCTAATGCATGTTAAAAATTTATAATTCCCTCTCGCGCAGCAAGCAATCTTTTGTTCCCATCCGTCAAAATGAAGTCCGTATGTATGTTTGCGGCATGACTGTTTATGACTTTTGTCATCTGGGTCATGCGCGGGTCATGGTCGTGTTTGATATGGTAGCACGTTGGTTTCGTGCCTCTGGATATAAAGTAACCTATGTACGCAATATCACAGATGTGGATGACAAAATTATTCAACGTGCTAACGATAATAATGAAAGTATAGGTGACTTAACGCAACGATTTATCACAGCGATGGATGAAGATGCTGAACAACTGGGTGTGTTACGACCAGATATTGAGCCACGTGCCACCACCCATATTGATTCAATGATAGACATGATTGCTAAGTTGATGGAAAAGGGGCATGCCTATCTCGCAGAAAATGGCGATGTGTTTTATGCTGTGCGCAGCTTTGATGGCTATGGCAAGCTCTCTGGTAAAAGTCTTGATGACTTACGGGCTGGGGAGCGTGTAGAGGTCGACACCTATAAAAAAGATCCACTGGATTTTGTACTTTGGAAGTCAGTCAAGCCGAATGAGCCTAATTGGGACTCCCCGTGGGGGCCAGGTCGGCCAGGGTGGCATATTGAATGCTCAGCCATGAGTGCAAAACACTTGGGCGCACACTTTGACATTCATGGTGGCGGGCAGGATTTACAGTTTCCACACCATGAAAACGAAATTGCACAAAGTGAAGCCAGCCACAGTTGCCAAATGGCTAATTACTGGATACATAATGGCTTTGTGCGTGTTGATGATGAAAAAATGTCCAAATCGTTGGGTAACTTTTTTACGATTCGTACGGTATTGGAAAAATATGATGCGGAGGTTGTGCGCTTTTTCATTTTAAGAGCACATTATCGTAGCCCATTAAATTACAGCGATCAACATCTGGATGATGCTAAAGCAGCATTAACACGACTATATACAGCTTTGCGGGGTGTCGAGATTTCTCAGACTGAAATAGATTGGCAGCATCCGCAAGCCGCCCGATTCAAAGCAGCCATGGATGATGACTTCAATACTCCAGAAGCGATCGCAGTGTTGTTTGATTTGGCGAATGATTTTAATAAAAATAAATCTATTGAATCAGCTGCATTACTAGAAAATCTAGGAGCAGTGCTAGGCTTATTGCAAAATGATGCCAATGCATTTTTACAAGGAACTGTGTCAGGTAGTGCAAACATAGTTGAGAGCTCTGATATTGCAAATGGGAGCGGCCATATTGGTCCTAATGATATGCAAATTAGCGAAATGATTAGTTTAAGAACAGAAGCCAAAAAAGCCAAAAACTTTGCAGAGGCTGACCGTATCCGTAAAGAGTTATCCGACGCTGGCATTATTTTAGAGGATACGCCACAAGGGACTACCTGGCGCAGAGCCTAGCCAATTTTATAGTTAAGTCCAGCGACTAATAAACGAATACGCTACAATATTCTTATCAACCAAGATAGAAAGCGATTACATGCCGGTTAATTTACCTAAACTCAACCCATCAGATTTATTGCCTGTCAATGGTGTAAAGCTTGGATATGCCAAAGCGCACATTCGTAAACCAGATCGTAAAGATGTGTTGGTGATGTTGCTAGCTGAAGGTAGCCATCTGGCAGGCGTGTTTACCCAAAATCGCTTTTGTGCGGCACCAGTTACCTTGTCAAAACAGCACTTAGCAAGTTCAAATGCTATACGTGCCTTATTGGTAAATACAGGTAATGCGAATGCAGGGACGGGTGAGGCGGGCATGC
>JBFIDU010000334.1:0-2086 GCA_041603755.1 Methylophilaceae bacterium | reverse complement strand
ATTAAACGGTTTGCGTGAAGTACACTTACAAAAGCTACTGCACCTTGATATCAAGCCAGCCAATATATACATACGGCTCGATGGCTCACCAGTATTACTAGATTTTGGTTCTGCAAGGCAAACTCTGACATTGGCACAACCAAAATTATCTCCTAGCTACACACCTGGTTTTGCACCACCAGAGCAATATTTTGATCGTCAAAAGCTTGGGCCATGGAGTGATATCTATAGCGTTGGTGCAAGTATGTATTCATGTCTGGCAAGGTCTGCGCCTATCGCTTCAAACCAACGTGTTAAGAAAGACCATCTTGCGCCTGCGTCAAAAGTAGGTAAGGGTATATACAGCAATGAACTACTCTCCATCATAGATGACTGCTTAAAACTGGATTATATGGAAAGGCCACAAAGCGTATTCTCATTGCAAAAAAGATTAGTCAGCAATGTTGAAAAGCCAGAGAAAAAAGCCAGTTTTGCTAAAAAGATTCATGCTGTTTTAACTAAGCCCTTATAATGCTTTTATATGAAATTCACGATTTATCAGAATAGCCGACAAGGGCCTCGACCATACAATCAAGATAGACTTGCGTATTCTTACAGTAAAGATAGTTTATTGTTAGTTTTGGCTGATGGTATGGGTGGACACCGCCATGGTGAAATTGCCGCGCAACTCGCTATCAAAACCTTAACAGATGCTTTTCAACGTTTAGCCAAACCCCTGCTTACTAGCCCAGCTAAATTTTTGACTGATCATATCCAGCAAGTGCACGATATGATTGAAAATGTGACGCAATCTGAAAATCTAGTTGAATCTCCACGCACAACGATTGTTGTTGCAGTTATTCAACGCGGATATTTATATTGTGCACATGTTGGTGATTCACGTTTATACCATTTTAGAGGCAATCATTTACTTTACCGCACAGAAGACCACTCTATTGTGCAATCTTTGTATAAAAAAGGCATGATCAGCAAAGAAGAAATGACAACGCACCCTTATAGAAACAAAATCTATAACTGTGTTGGCGGTGAAACACCACCCCAAATTGATTTGTCGGACAGAATAGAGCTAGCAGAAGGAGACACCATATTACTATGCACAGATGGTTTGTGGGGGTGCCTGAGTGATAACGAAATCAAAGCAATCCTTAATGCCAATATTGATGTTTCTGCTGCAACAAAAACATTAATGGACGCAGCCGAAAGTGCGGCGGATGATAATGGTGACAATCTAAGTGCCATTGCAGTCCAATGGGGCGATAAGCAACTAAGTGAAGATTTAGTATCAACACAACTGATGCCACTAGGCGAAACAACGACCATTATCAATGCAGCTTCGACTGTCCCACTTGATGGTGGCGATCCGCTAGATTTATCGGATGATGATATCGAAAATACTATCGCCGAGATTCAACAAGCACTTATAAAAACCAAATTAAAAATTGGGATTTAAAGGCAAGACTTTTCAGCATGTTTTATAATAGCTTTTTTTAAATAAGCCAATATAAAATATGTCTTCAACTCATCGCCCCAGTGGGCGCGCAAACAATCAACTTCGTAATGTAGAAATTATCCGCCACTATACCAAACACGCCGAAGGTTCCGTGCTGGTAAAATTTGGTGATACACACGTGCTATGCACCGCAAGTGTTGAAGAAAAGATACCTGGCTTTTTAAAGGGTCAAGAACAAGGCTGGGTAACGGCAGAATACGGCATGCTGCCGCGTTCTACTGGCTCTCGTATGCAAAGAGAAGCTGCCCGTGGCAAACAATCTGGTCGGACGCAAGAAATTCAACGGCTTATTGGTCGTAGTTTACGCGCAGTCATTGACTTAAAAAAATTAGGTGAGCGAACCATTCATTTTGATTGTGATGTTATCCAAGCTGACGGGGGTACACGTACTGCAAGTATCACAGGCGCCTATGTTGCGTTGCACGATGCGATTACCTTCCTTATGAACAATAACCTACTAACTGAATCTCCACTTACCAATGCCGTTGCTGCGGTTTCTGTAGGCGTCTACAAAGGAGTCCCGGTACTGGACTTAGACTATGTGGAAGATTCAGACTGTGACACTGATATGAATGT
>JBFIDU010000333.1:0-2091 GCA_041603755.1 Methylophilaceae bacterium | reverse complement strand
TGAGGTTGATACAGGCTTGCATGTCATGATGGCTTTAGACTACGCAGCGAAGCAGAATTTTAGTTTGCCAATTCGCTATGCCGTACTGATGCATGACTTAGGCAAAGGTACAACACCTAAAGAAATGTTGCCGAGACATATTGGTCATGATGCGCGAAGTGCAAGCCTAGTCAAGATTGTTAGTAAGCGCTTACGTGCGCCAAATAACTGCACAGAACTTGCTTACATCGTAGCAAAGTTTCATATCAAGGCGCACCAGGTTATGATAATGAAGGCTGCTACACTACTCAAGTTTTTAATCGATTTAGATGCTATCCGTCAGCCAGAGCGCTTTGAAGCATTTTTGAAAGCGTGTGAGGCAGACTCTAGGGGTAGATTAGGCTTGGAAAATATAGTCTTGCCTGAAGCAATATTAATGCGCAAAGCATTGGGTGCAGCAATGAGTGTCGATGCAGGCAGTATTGCCAGTCATTTTGATAATACAGAAGCAATTAAATCGGCAATCTTTGAAGCTAGGTTAGAAAAAGTAAAATCAGTGATTTAAATTCTCGCGTAAAATAGCGTTATGAATTTATACCAATTAGTTAAACCCATTTTATTCCAATTCGACGCAGAGTGTGTGCATGATTTAACCCTTAAGGGATTAAAGTTATCTGAAAAATTTGGGTTACTCAAATCAGGACAACAATCCAATTGTCGGTCAAGAGAAGTCATGGGACTATCTTTTCCAAACCCCATCGGCTTAGCGGCAGGGCTAGATAAAAATGGTGCTGTGATTGATGGAATGGCAGCATTAGGATTTGGGTTTATTGAAATAGGCACGGTAACGCCAAGAGCGCAAACAGGTAATCCAAAACCACGATTATTCAGACTACCCAAAGCACGAGGTATTATTAATCGTTTCGGCTTTAATAACCTAGGGGTTGATCAATTAATAGACAATGTTAAGGCAGCAAAATATAGCGGTATTTTGGGGATTAATATCGGTAAAAATTTTGATACACCTAACGAACTAGCAGTAAATGATTACTTGATCTGCATGGAAAAAGTATATGCCTATGCGAGTTATATCACAGTGAACATCTCCTCGCCAAATACCAAGAATTTACGAGACTTACAAGAAAAAGGGGCTTTATCTAGTTTACTCAGTCAGTTAAAGCAGTCACAAAACAGATTGGCAAATCAACATCAGAAATATGTGCCCTTAGCACTAAAAATTGCGCCTGACTTAACTTATGCGCAAATTAAGGAAATTGCTGATTTATTGATAGAACATGAAATTGACGCGGTGATTGCAACTAATACAACATTAGCTAGAGAGCAGGTGAACGGTTTGCAATATGCCGAGGAAACAGGCGGGCTGTCAGGCGCACCAGTGCGTGATCAGTCGACATATGTCATTCAACAATTATCAAACAACCTTCAAGGTGCATTACCAATTATTGGTGTAGGTGGAATTTGTAGTGGTGCCGATGCCAAGGAAAAGATTGAAGCTGGTGCTAGCCTAGTGCAGATATATAGTGGTTTGATCTATGAGGGACCGGCATTAATCAATGAAATCTGTGAGGCATTAGGCTAGTGGATGTACCTGTGTTGTATTCTTATCGGCGATGTCCGTACGCTATGCGTGCGCGTATGGCGCTTAAGTATGCGGGCATTGACGTTGAAATTCGTGAAATCTCATTGCGCGATAAACCGAAGCAAATGATTACGCTTTCACCAAAAGCGACAGTACCTGTTTTGGTCTTGACTGATGGGCGTGTTATTGACGAAAGCTTAGATATTATGAATTGGGCATTGGGTCAACAAGATAAAGATGGATGGCGACAAATAGATTTAGATGCCGCAAAGGCGCTCATTACAGAAAATGATGTGTCATTTAAACAATCGTTAGTTGCGTATAAATATGCTGAACGACACCCAGAAAAAACACCTGAAGAACACCGGCAGGATGGTGAAGTGTTTTTGACTAAATTAGAGAGACTATTATCGACGCATGGTGATGGGTTGTTTGGCCGATTGCCAACCATGGTAGATGTGGCAATATTTCCTTTTATTCGCCAATTTAAGGGTGTGGATAGCCAATGGTTT
>JBFIDU010000332.1:0-2112 GCA_041603755.1 Methylophilaceae bacterium | reverse complement strand
TACTAGAGGTATATACCACTTATCTGAAAGGTAAGAAGATTAGCAAGAAAATACCAGATGAAGCCGAATGTAAAAAACGCTTATTTCCAGATGCTGATTGGTTTGAACAATTTCCGTCCATCGCAAGAGGCTTTATGACTGAAGCGGCTATTACGCGAGAGCTACAACGCATGCGTAAAAAGATAGATGTGTGTGAGTCGAATTGTAAAAAGGCAGGCCTAAGCATGAGAGATGTCTTTGCGACAGCGCAACAATGCCGAGCACTCTTTTTACATTCCAAAGGTGAGTTTGCATGGTTTTACCGTGAGATGCAGCTAGCCTATCGTAAAGGGTCTTTTTTGTTTATTCATGCGGGTTTAGATGATGGCATTATTGATATCATTTGCAAGAAAAGCGTACGTCACATTAACCGCCAATTTCGACAACATCTTGAAAAGGATCTTTTCCATTTTTATTATGGCAGCTTGGCAAATACGATGCGCACAAAGTATCGGCCTGCTGACTTACCATTGACTGAGGATGGTGTAAAACGTATTCACCGAAAGGGTATCTATGCGGTGGTGCATGGACATTTGAATCGTACACAAGGTCAGCGCATAGTATTAAAACAAGGTCTTATTCACATCGAATGTGATATTACGCTTGATAGAGGATCTAGGAAAAAAGAAGGGCTGAAAGGTTGTGGTTTTGGTGTAACGATGATTGAACCACACAAGCAGGTGATAGGCATTAGTAATGACTATCCTTTTGTTAAAGTGTTCGAACCAGAGCGCTATTTATAGATAAAAGAGGTAAAGCGATGGAGCAACAACAATTTAAACATGAGTCACTGCAAGATAAAAAGAGCATACAAAACATGCTGAAGTCAATTTCGAAAGCGATTGCAAAAGGGGAGCTAAAATTTAGTGATCAGGATGGCGAAATTGTCATGGAGCCTAAAGGGTTGCTTAATCTAAAAATTACTGCCAGAAAACAAGACGGCGAGCAACGTTTAGATGTGCGCATGAGTTGGAAAACGCAAGAAAAAGTGATCAAAAAAGCACCGTTATCAATCGAGTGAGTGATAGGCTGGTGTTACAACGACGTTTGTAAAATGGAATAAGAAATGACTGCATAACGTGTTAACTTACCAACTGTCACCAGTATCAGAAACCATGCTAGATGGATACGTAAAACGCCTGCAACCACTGTAATCGGGTCGCCAATAATAGGTAGCCATGCAAATAGTAAAGAAAAAATACCATACTTTTTAAATCGCTGTTCAGCACGTAAGAATTCAGATTCGGAATATTTGAGCCATTTTTTTACTATGCCCAAGCTCGCCCAGTAACCTAACATATAATTAAGTAATGATCCTAAGACATTGCCTAAGGTTGCCACTAACACCAAAGTAGTTGGCGATAAACCACTGACTAATAAAGCACTTAAGACTAGTTCAGAGCTTAACGGCAAGATAGTTGCCGCAAGAAATGCCGCGATAAAAAGGCCAGCATAACTTAGCTCAGACAAGAATGTCATGTTAGTAGCTAGGTGTTTTGCTCTTTAGAATTGCTCATCCAGGCAAATAATGAGTTACGCATGACTTCCTCGGCCGTCATTTCAATTGGACGTATCCACTCTCTCGGCACAAATACAGTATAGCCACCCACGTTATAGCCCATCGGTAGAAAGACCGCAACGCGATCATCTTCGCCAAACCCATTCGGCAACGACTGGGTGTTTTGCTGGGTAATCAAACCGACCATTTCTAAATCAAAATGAGGTGATTTCAATATAACAGCTTGCTGGTCAGTATTTTCTTCCGTCGGGTTAAAGTAATCGGCAAAATTCTTCAACGACAAGTAAATACTCTTAACCACTGGAAGGTTGGTGAATGGAAACTCAATCATTGAGATTAATCGTAAAATCAACCGATGAGAAATCAGATAGCCTAATATTAATATAGCCAGCAAGGTGATGAGTAAACCCATGCCAGGAATATAGGCCTCTCCAACCCATGGCCTTATCCATGATTCTGAAAACTGTTCGGACCATGACCAAAATACATAGAGTACATAAATCGTTAGTCCGATAGGTAGTGCGGTAAGTAAACCACGAAAAAAATATTGGTAG
>JBFIDU010000331.1:0-2141 GCA_041603755.1 Methylophilaceae bacterium | reverse complement strand
CTGTTGGATAAGATATCTCGTGCTAGATTCAGATATCAAATTCCAACTAAACCAAGCGATACAGATAACAATCACTGCTTCTCTGAGTACTGTCACATACTCGACTAAATCACTTTCATAATGATTGCCAAGTATCATTAATGCAACCGAGATACCAATCAACCAGATTGCATATCGCAATGGCTTTCTTGCTGAAACGACTAAAACATCATCCCAAATGCTTTGTGTTTTGCGCGCTGCTTTGATTACTTTTCTGAATATATAAGCAAACAAAAAGTGTACTGCTATTGTGGTAAGCAATACAGCGACCTCTTTAATCATCCACAATTCTTTTAAGCCAAAAGCCTCTAATGCTTTTAATATTTGTTCCAAAATTCACCTCAAACAATCAATAGCAGGCAGAATATAACATATCCTAGTTTCTTATTCCCACCCTCAGGAAATAACCGTTTAGAAAGTAACTATTATTCCAATCAAATTGGTATTGATTTATGAATACGTGTTTCACAATCATGTAGAATATATTCCTATATACCGAAGATTAACAATAAATTTAATACCCTGAGCAAACCCTTAATGAAAATATTTTCCCTACTCTATATTCGCGTAATGGCTTGGTCTAGGCTGCCAAATGCGCCATGGTATTTGGCTGTGCTCAGTTTTGCTGAATCTTCATTCTTCCCCATCCCTCCCGATGTGATGCTAGCACCAATGTGTCTTGCCAATCCCAGCAAAGCATGGCGATTTGCCATGCTCACTTCAGTCACTTCTTTGTTGGGCGGTCTGTTTGGCTATTTAATCGGGGCAGTTGCGTTTGATTTTATTTCGCCTTACTTGCAGCAAAGTCATTACTGGGAAGCTTTCCTAAAAGCCGAGTTATGGTTTAAAGAATGGGGCATCTGGGCAATTTTTATTGCAGGTTTCTCGCCTATCCCCTATAAAATTTTTACGATTGCCGCTGGTGCATTAGCGATGCCACTCATTCCATTTACAATTGCCTCATTTATTGGTCGAGGTGCTCGCTTTTTTATGGTCGCTGGCCTCATGAAATGGGGTGGCCCAACCATGGAAGTAAACTTAAAGAAATACGTCGATCGTATTGGATGGGCAACAATCGCAATCATTATCCTTGCTGTAGTGATTTTTAAATAATTCGCTTATATAAATGCTTTTAAAATCTCTTTTATTAACTCAACGCGATGATTAAGATTACCTAAAGTCACTGTAATCCGTAACTTCTCTGGCCCATTCATGCGGCAACGTTTGTCTCGCTGTAATAGGTTGATTAACTTAAGTGGATCAATATCTGCTTTTGGATTGAACTGTAATTGGATGGCAGCATCAGATGCATCGATTTTGACAATACCTAATGGCTTGGCTGCAATACGTAGTCGATGACAAGCGATTAGTGCTTGACCTGGTTCTGGTAACAAGCCAAAACGATCAATTAGCTCTTCTTGCATCTCGTCTAAGGCATCATTGTCTTCACAGTTTGCCAAACGTTTATAAATAACCAAGCGTTCATGAATATCAGGACAATAGTCACTAGGTAATAAGGCAGGTGTATGCAAATTGATTTCAGTTGTCACACCGAGCGGCGCATCTAAATCAGGCTCATTTCCAGCTTTCAATTGTTTAACTGCGTGATTAAGCATATCGGAATATAGGCTAAAACCAATTTCTTGCATCTCACCGCTTTGGCTATCACCTAACAATTCACCTGCCCCACGAATTTCTAAGTCATGCATCGCAAGATGGAATCCAGCCCCTAAATCCTCTAATAATTGTATAGCATCCAAGCGTTTTTGCGCTTGCGACGTAATTTTACGATGTGGATCAGTCAGTAAATAGGCATAGGCTTGATGGTGGCTTCGCCCTACTCGACCTCTTAGTTGATGTAACTGCGCCAAGCCAAACATGTCTGCTCTATTGATAATAATGGTATTTGCAGTCGGTACATCAATACCTGTTTCAATAATGGTTGTGCATAGCAGTAGATTAGAACGCTGTTGATAAAAATCACGCATGACATATTCCAGTTCACGCTCGCGTAATTGTCCATGAGCAATACTAATTCTGGCTTCTGGTAAGATTTTTTCCAACTTTTCTTTTTGCACAAAGATGGTATCGACTTCATTGTG
>JBFIDU010000330.1:0-2144 GCA_041603755.1 Methylophilaceae bacterium | reverse complement strand
TTCCTCTTGCAGCTCCCGCTCCAGTGCTTTCTCTGGCAGTTCACCAACTTCTATTTTTCCACCAGGAAACTCCCACCATCCAGACCAAGGCTTTCCTTGTGGTCGGCTTGCAAGTAAAAATGTATGGTTTTCCTTTTTTAAGATTGCAACAGCAACATGCGTGACATTAGACATCTAGCTTAAGTTTCCCAGCATAATCTTTTGCAAATTGATATGCCACCCTGCCGCTACGAGCGCCACGATTATAGGTAAATTGAAGCGCTGCCTGTCGCGCTGCATGATCAAAATTTATGCCATAAATGGTTAGCCAATGCTCGGCAATCGCTAAATAGGCGTTCTGGTCAAATGTATGAAAAGATAACCACAAACCAAAACGCTCAGCCAATGCAGTTTTTTCTTCAATAGTATCTCCTGGTCTAATTTCGCCATCGACATGCGCAACAGCTTCATTATCTACCATAAACTCTGGCATCAAATTTTTACGGTTCGATGTCGCATAAACCAACACATTTTCAGAGGCGTTGGCTAGAGATCCATCTAACACAACTTTCAATGCTTTATATGCACTGTCATTGGCTTCAAAAGTTAAGTCGTCGCAGTAAACTATAAACTTTTCTGGGCGTGTGTTGATTAAACTGACTATTTTATGCAAATCAACGAGATCATGTTTATCAACCTCTATTAATCTAAGACCTTGCTCCGCATAAGCATTCAACAGTGCCTTTACTAAAGAGGATTTTCCTGTGCCGCGTGCACCCGTCAGTAGCACATTATTCGCGGTTAAACCTTGTAAGAATTGCCGCGTATTTCTGACAATTTCCTTTTTCTGAATATCAACAAACTGTATATCTTCTAAACGAATCTGATGCGGGGTTGAAATCGCTTGCAATTCACCGATACCATCAACTTTGACCCAGCGCCAAGCCTTTGCACTCCAATCCACTGCCTTATCTTCTGGCCTTAGTGCAATTTCCAGCCTATCCAACAAGGCCTCAGCTCTTGTAATTAATTGATTAACATTTTCCATTTGTTGACTGTGAAATAGAATTGCGAGGTTTATGACCGATAGTCAGCATTAATTTTGACATAATCATAACTGAAATCACAGGTCCAAATCGTAGCATCCGCCTGCCCTCTATTGAGTACCACACGCACTAATATTTCTGGTTTTGCCATGACAGCACTACCTTGCGCTTCTTGGTAGCTGGCAGCAATACCGCCATGCTCAGATACTAATACATCGCCTAGGTATAAGCGTAATTTATTCACATCTAAATCATCTATGCCCGCATAACCAACTGCTGCGAGAATTCGCCCTAGATTTGGGTCTGATGCAAAAAACGCCGTTTTTACTAGCGGCGAATGCGCAATAGCATAGGCTACTTTCCGGCACTCCTCTTCATCACGACCAGATTCAACCTGAATAGTCATGAACTTGGTTGCACCCTCGCCATCTCGGACAATTGCTTGCGCAAGTTCGATAGCAACATCGGTCATTGCATCGCGTAAGGCAACATAGTTCTCGCTTGACTCTGTAATTTCTGCGTTACCTGCTAAATTGGTAGCGGCCATAATAAAACTATCATTTGTACTGGTATCACCATCCACCGTAATACAGTTAAATGATTTATTGACTGCATATCGAATAATTGCTTCAAGGGCTGATTTACTGACAGCAGCATCCGTTGCAAGGTAACCAAGCATCGTCGCCATATTCGGGTGAATCATGCCAGAGCCCTTGCTCATGCCCGTTATGGTGATTTGCTTACCGTCAATCATCAGTTGGCGTGAAGTTGCTTTAGGCACAATATCGGTAGTCATAATCGCCTCAGCGGCATTAAACCAATTATCCGCTGCAGCATTTTCTAATGCGGCTGGTAAATGTGCCACCAACTTTTCGACAGGTAATGGCTCTAAAATAACACCTGTTGAAAACGGCAGTACCTGCTCACGGCTAATATTGAGTAGCTTTGCTAGCGCATCACAACTTTGTTTCGCATGCTGCATGCCCGCCTCACCCGTCCCTGCATTCGCATTACCTGTATTTACCAATAAGGCACGTATAGCATTTGAACTTGCTAAGTGCTGTTTTGACAAGGTAACTGGTGCCGCACAAAAGCGATTTTGGGTAAACACGCCTGCCA
>JBFIDU010000329.1:0-2156 GCA_041603755.1 Methylophilaceae bacterium | reverse complement strand
CAAGGCCCAGGTGGTCGTACCCATTTAGTCAGTCCGGCAATGGCAGCCGCAGCAGCGATTGCTGGTCATTTTGTTGACGTACGTAACGTTTAATGCGAGGAGAGAATTAATGAAAGCATTTACACAGATAACAGGGCTTGCTTGCCCACTAGATCGCGCTAACGTTGATACGGATGCGATCATACCAAAACAATTTCTTAAGTCTATTAAGCGCACAGGGTTTGGTCCATATTTGTTTGATGAGTGGCGTTATACTAATTATGGTGAACCTGATATGGATTGCAGTAAACGTCCTTTAAATAAAGACTTTGTGCTTAACCAACCACGCTACAAAGGTGCGCAGATCTTATTAGCGCGCGATAACTTTGGATGTGGTTCCAGTCGTGAACACGCACCATGGGCGATTGAGGATTATGGCTTCCGTGTGATTATTGCGCCCAGTTTTGCTGATATTTTCTTTAACAACTGTTTTAAAAATGGCATTTTACCGATTGTCGCTTCGCCAGACATTGTTGATCAGTTATTTAATGAGTGTAAGGCGAATGAAGGCTACAAGTTAACAGTAGACTTGCCATCACAAACAGTCACTTTACCTTCAGGGCAAACGTTTAGTTTCGATATTAATCAAACTTCAAAACACAATTTGCTGAATGGATTAGATGAAATTGGCTTAACGCTAATACACGCAGATAAAATCAAAGCGTTCGAAGAGAAACATAAGCAAACTCAACCTTGGTTGTTTTCTTAGAAATTGCATTAACCAATAACCGTCATTCCATTCAAGCCAAAGGCGCGATAGGGAATCTACTTTATAAAAAAAATGGATTCCCGCTTTTGCGGGAATGACATTAAAGAGAGTTTAATTTAGGAAGAAATCATGACAATGAAAATTGCAGTACTACCAGGTGATGGTATTGGTCCAGAAATCATCGCGCAGGCATTGCGCGTGCTGGAAGTGTTAAAGAATGAAGGTATGGATATGACATTAACTGAGGCACCTCTAGGTGGTCAGGCTTATGATGCATATGGTCATCCTTATCCAGAATTCACACAGAAAATTTGCCGTGAGGCCGATGCAGTTTTATTAGGGGCTGTTGGTGGACCGCAATATGACAATCTTGATCGCCCATTGCGCCCAGAGCGCGGCCTATTAGCAATTCGTAAAGATTTAGGCTTATTTGCGAATTTACGTCCCGCGGTGCTATATCCTGAATTGGCCAATGCATCAACACTTAAGCCTGAGGTGGTCGCTGGCTTAGATATCATGATAGTGCGTGAATTAACGGGGGACGTTTATTTTGGGCAACCGCGTGGCATGAGAACCAACGAAGAGGGTGAGCGTGAAGGATTCAACACCATGATCTATACTGAATCTGAGGTTCGTCGCATTGCGCATGTTGCGTTCGGTATCGCCATGAAACGCAATAAAAAATTATGTTCTGTAGATAAAGCAAATGTGCTTGAAACAACAGAGTTTTGGAAAGAAATCGTTATCGATGTTGCGAAGGAATATCCAGAAGTAGAGTTAAGTCACATGTATGTTGATAACGCAGCGATGCAATTAATTCGCAACCCTAAACAATTTGATGTCATGGTCACAGGCAATATTTTTGGCGACATTTTATCTGATGAAGCTTCTATGCTGACAGGGTCTATTGGTATGTTAGCGTCTGCCTCGCTTAATGCAAGTAAGCAGGGTTTATATGAACCATCTCATGGTTCCGCACCTGACATAGCAGGGAAAAATTTAGCGAACCCAATTGCAACCGTGCTTTCTGTTGCAATGATGTTGCGATATAGCTTTGACAACGAAGCAGCTGCTGTTCGTATAGAAAATGCAATTAAAAAAGTCTTAGCAACAGGTTTCCGCACTGGCGACATATATGAAGAAGGTATGAAAAAAGTAAGTTGTTCTGAAATGGGTGACCAAATCGTGGCTGCAATGTGACTTTTGTTAGCATGAATCAAAAGCGACTGTTTATTACGAACAGTTGCTTTTCTGCGATAATAGAATAATGTATAACTGAGGAGATTTTAATGGCACAGTTTGATAATGTTAGTGTAAAAAAGAAAGCCAACATTTACTTTGATGGAAAGTGTGTCAGTCATACTGTACTTTTTCCCAATGGAACTCGCAGTACGTTAGGAGTGATTTT
>JBFIDU010000328.1:0-2163 GCA_041603755.1 Methylophilaceae bacterium | reverse complement strand
TTCCTCACGAGTCATTCTTAGGACAATCTCTGATTGAGAAAAACCCCTTGCATGCAAGCGCTGCACTAGATTTAACAGGAAGGCAGCTAGCCTCTCTTCAGCGCGCATATTGCCAAGCAGCATCATGACTTTATTTTCACGGACAATTTCACGGCTCATGATTTTATGCACATGACGCTGTAACTCAGGAAATTCACGGGATAAGTCTTCGATATTAGAGAAAGGCATGACACAAACTTCTGCATCTTCTAGTGCTACGGCATTGCAGCTGTGTGCGTCATTGACGATGCCGTCTAGGCCAACAATCTCCCCAGCCATTTGAAAACCGATGACTTGTTCACGTCCATCTTCTGTTGATACACTGGTTTTGAATACACCAGTACGAATGGCAAAAAGCGAAGTAAATGTATCACCATCACCAAATAATAGATCACCTTGCTTGACACGACGACGCGTTTTGACAACATCGTCAATTTTTTTCATTTCATTTTCTGAAAATCCCAACGGCATGCACAATTCTCTTAGATTGCAATTTGAGCATGCAACTTTAAGTTCTTGTGATAGTGTGGATGAACTCATTTTATTTTACCAAGGTCGTGGATACGTAATTGCTTTTTAGTAGCAGTGCATGTGTTATTCGAATGATAGCTTTGTGTGATATTTGATTTGTATCAAAGCCAACAATCTAATTTACCTGAATAATAGCATTTAAACTGGGAGTAATAAATGATAGACGTCGAAAATTTACGTAAGCCTAGAGTATCTCCAGAGTTACTGGAAAAATACGATGTTGCAGGGCCACGTTATACCTCATATCCAACAGCAGATCGCTTTGTGGAGGCTTTTGGTGAGCAGGAGTACAAGCAAGCTTTGCAGGTCAGAGAGATCGGCAGAGTATCACTCCCATTATCCGTTTATGTACACATTCCATTTTGTGAATCGCTATGTTTCTTTTGTGCATGCAATAAAATTGTCACCAAACACCATGAGCGCAGTGCAAGCTATCTTGCCTATCTTAGTCGTGAAATTGATTTGCATATAGCGCAATTAGGCAAAAGGCCACATATTACACAGCTCCACCTTGGTGGTGGCTCACCTACCTTCTTTAGTGATGCTGAGCTAACGCAATTAATGAGTGAGATTAGAAATAAATTTCAAATGTCACCTGTCGGTGAGTATTCGATTGAGATTGACCCAAGAACAGTTGATAAGAAGAGATTAAAAAATTTAAAAGCATTAGGGTTTAATCGCTTAAGTTTTGGCGTACAGGATTTTGACAAAGAGGTGCAAAAAGCGGTTCATCGTATTCAGCCTTATGAACAAGTAGAAGCGTTAATCAGCGTATCGCGTCAACTCAAATTTGAGTCTATTAATATGGACTTGATTTATGGCTTGCCAAAGCAGACGATGACATCTTTTTCTCATACGCTGGATCAAGTGCTTACATTGCGACCAGATAGAATAGCGCTCTATGCCTATGCGCATTTACCAGAGAGATTTAAACCCCAGCGACGTATCATTTCAGCAGATTTGCCCTCAGCAGCGAATAAAATCAACATGCTATCAACTGCTATTAGCAGATTAATAGAAGCAGGTTATATATATATTGGCATGGATCATTTCGCTTTAGCTGATGATGATTTGGCGATTGCAAAGAGACAAGGGCGTTTACAGCGTAACTTTCAAGGGTATAGTACACAGCCTGAATGTGATTTGATTGGCTTGGGTGTATCTTCAATTGGCCGAATTGGTGCAACCTACAGTCAAAATGCAAAAACGATGGAAGAGTACTGCGACGCAATCGATCAAGGACATCTACCCATTGTACGTGGATTGGGGTTAACGAGTGATGACTTAATCAGACGTACTGTGATTATGTCAATTATGTGTCAAGGTGAAGTGCAATACGAGTCGATAGAGCTTGCTTATATGATCGATTTTAAATCCTATTTTTCACATGAATTAGAAGCCATCAAACCATTACAAAACGCTGGTATGGTCACCATTAATGAGATAGGTATAGAAGTGACACAAATGGGCTGGTTTTTTGTTAGAGCCATTGCAATGGTATTTGATAAATACTTACAAGCTGACAAGACACGTGCGCGCTTCTCGAAAATAATTTAAAATCTCCTGATGGAGACACCGCTAGTAGCAACAACA
>JBFIDU010000327.1:0-2183 GCA_041603755.1 Methylophilaceae bacterium | reverse complement strand
TTTTTTGCTTGCGGCATAAATGTTCGTAAGCTATTCATCCTTTGTTCATGCGATTGCGTTGCTTCTTTTAACAAATATTTGGTTAGATCGGTGTGTTTTTTACCCACACCTAGCATTGCTTTAAGGTTGTTTTTCTTAATCGATTTAGCAAGATCAAATTTTGAACCAGCTTTTAGAAACTTCGTGGTAAAACCAGCAAATGGGCCAAAAAGTAGGGCAGGTTTGCCATTGATAATACGCGTATCAAGATGCGGTACAGACATAGGAGGTGCGCCCACAGGTGCTTTACCATAGACTTTCGTATGATGTTGTTTAATGATTTCTGGATTTTGGCAAATGAGCCATTGACCACTGACAGGAAAACCACCGTAGCCAATACTTTCTTTAATCTTTGTTTTTTGTAAGAGCGGTAGTGTTCCGCCACCTGCACCAATAAAGACAAAGTCTGCTTTTAGCGTTTGCAACTTCTCTGCTGCATGATGATGCAGTTGCACATGCCAGCTATTATCAGAAGCGGGCTTTTGTACTTTTTTAATTTGTTTGACAGATGTATCTGTCAATAATGTGAAATGTTTCTGCTGCTTGAGATAAGACACTAAATGTCTGGTAATGGCACCAAAGTCTACATCAGCACCATATTGCACATAAGTGGCTGCCATAGGTGTTGTTTCTGCTCTATTTTGCATAATCAACGGCATCCATGATTTTAGAGTTGCATAATCATCGCTGAATTGCATATCCTCAAATAAGTGATGTTGCTTAAGCAAATCATAACGTTGCTTGAGAAATGCAACATTTTCTTCTCCCCAAACAAAGCTTAGATGCGGTGTTTGATGGATAAAATGCTCAGGCGCAGGCAATATGTTGCGTTCAACCAGACTAGACCAAAATTGCAGTGAAGTTTCAAAGTTTGCATTAATTCCAAGTGCTCTTTCTATTTCAATGCTGCCACTTTCAGTTTGTGGTGTGTAATTCAATTCGCAGTAGCCGGCGTGTCCAGTACCAGCATTATTTAATGCATCAGAGCTTTCAAGCGCAACATCAGGCAGTCTTTCGATCATGGTGATGCGATAGTTTGGATTTAGTTGGTGCAGGATAACGCCCAGTGTGGCGCTCATGATTCCACCACCAATAAGCAAAATGTCAACTTCGTTTTTTATCATAGCCTGCATTATATTTGAAACTATTAGCTTGCGTCGAACAGTGTTTTAGTCAGAAACAGTAGGGATAGTGGTTAGGTGTTGAAAAGTGAACATATTAGTGGAAATAGCTGCAAAAGTTACTTCCATTTATTTGGGTCTGCGGCCACATATGTCAGGTTTTATGCGGTATTCATGCATGTTTTGATGTTGGCTTAATTATTGCAAAAATTTATCAATGATTACACTGTCTCACATCAATTGGATAAAACATTTGTGCCAAATTGCACAGCTTGCTGTGTTATTGGCTGCCGCCAACATGGTGTATGCGACGACAAGAGAAGATGCGATAAAAGCTGGAATTGTTTACAACCTTACTAAATTCACTATTTGGCCCGACAGTAATATTAAGCATAACCAATTCAATTTATGTGTTTATGGTAACCAAGAGCCCGATGCATTTGATGCCTTGTCAGGTAAGTTGGTTATGGATAAACCACTATCGATCAAGCGAAACCCCAAAGATATGGACATTCATACTTGCCATGTTGCTTATATAAAAAAGGCTAGCCAAAAAAACATTCAAAAAATACTGAATAAATGCAAATCGCTGCCGATATTAACGGTGGGCGAAAGTTTAAATTTTATTAATCATGGCGGCATGATTGGCTTGGTAGCGTACGAAAATCATATAGGTTTTGAAGCTAATATCAAAACCATCGAAGACGTAGACATCAATATTAGTGCACAACTACTTAAGCTTGCAAAACGCGTGGTTGGATTGAACGAAGCAATATAAAAGGTATTAAATGCAAACAGGTTTAGAAAAAAAATCAGTCAGAGCTAAATTAATTATCACCTCTTTGATCGTGACAGGTCTAGCTATTGTCTTTAGTTTAGCTATCTCCATTATTGATGATGTGAGGTATACGCGCCAATCTACAAAGCAACAATTGACCATATTAGCGGATATGATGGCTGCCAATAGTGCGCCAGCGCTGGTTTTCAGAGATCAGCAAGCAGCAAACGATAATCTACAACTTT
>JBFIDU010000326.1:0-2192 GCA_041603755.1 Methylophilaceae bacterium | reverse complement strand
TCTATACCTTCTTCAGCGATTAGCTGTAAATATAAATGCGTCAAAATACCTACATCAGCATCCAACGTGCTGTTATCTTCTGAAATTACCTTGTTATCGACAATGAAGCTATTTGTATCTTCTTCATATGATAGTTTAATGGGATTTCTAGGCGTATTAAGCCTAATCAACTGCGGGACAAAGTCTTCTAACTTTACACTAGGCTGAGTTGATGGCGTCATTTCCGCTTTAATGGCACTTTCATCATTAAAAGAGGAGTGAATAATTGGCCACAACACGTCTAAAAATGTATTTTTGGGTGCTTTAGGTTCGCCTTTTGAATCAACTTTTGCAGCGCCGAGCAAATGCAAACTGCGTTCAGCGCGTGTTGCAGCGACATACAACACACGCGCATCTTCAAACGCAGCGCGCTCTTTTTCTAGCATTTTTAGATAATCATAAGCAGTCACTTCGTTACCAGATTGTGCATGACCTCGCGGGATGAGGGGGGCGGTAATCAGGCGAGTTTCGTCCGCAGTACTTTTTGTATCCTCTAATGTTACTTCTTCCCAAAGTAACAAAGGTTGATCATTGCCACCTGTCTTGCGATCTAAACCAGGTAATATAACTGTATCAAATTCGAGACCCTTAGATTTGTGAATAGTCATAAACTGCAAGCGGTCATCTGCCTCAGCATCAGGTGCTGCATATAACTTTTCTACTTCAGTAGCAAGTAACTCTGGTGTAAATTGGCCAGCACGTTCTAAAGCTTCAGTACGTAAAAGAAATGCTTGTACATCACGGACATCTCCTGCATCCCACAGACAATCAGCACCACCGAGCAGCAACCAAACACTATACAACCAGCGACTAACGGATTGCCGACCTCTGTGCAGTAGGGCTTGGCTTAATATATTGCGAACATGTAATAAACGTTGACGACCATCCTCACTTAAAGCTGATAAGCGGTCTTCTTGATGCATTAATTGCATGATAGTGCTGTATTTATCATGCGATACGAGTGCATATAAGTCGGCAAGTGTAAGGCCACACCAAGGCGCACGTAAAATAGCTAACCAGTGTACGCGGTCAGCACGATGATGGAGCGCATACGTTAGTGATAGCAAATCTTGTACTATTTGTCGATTTGCCAGTTCTTCGATCTCTACTGCTTGAAAACTAAGCGTTGGATGATTGCGACGAATCTCTGTCACCAATGCGGTTAAATGGCTTCTTGCACGAACGAGTACTGCAATTTTCGCCTCTGGTTTTTGCTGACGGGTTTGTTGAATAATTTCAATAATGCGATCCGCTTCTAATTGGCGCACATCGGTCAATAATAAACTGTCATCATCTGTCTCATCATCAACGTTCAGTTTTTCATCTAATAATGCGTGTATGAATACCCCTGCGGTTTCATCATTATGTTTGGTGGCGACAAAGGGTCGATAACGAATCGCACCACGACTTATACTGTCTTGATCAGGAAAAATATGGGTAAATGCCTGGTTTACCCATGCTATAACTGGTGGGGAGGATCGGTTGTTACGCCATAACTTTAATGGTTTTAGTTGGATGCTGCCAATACCTTGTTGCGCGACACGTAAAAATAAACCTACATTGGCCTTACGAAAGCGATAGATAGACTGCATCGGGTCGCCAACACAAAATAAGGTGCGGCCATCGCCTTGTTGCCAGCCACGCGTTAATGCTTGTATTAATTTAATTTGAGAGGGACTGGTGTCTTGAAATTCATCCACTAATAAATGCTGGATGCGGTAATCAAATTTGAGGGCTAATTCAGTCACATTGCCAGTTGCGTCTTGCAGCGCAAATAGTGCGCGCTGCGCGATTTCCACAAAATCAACTTCGCCATATGTTTGAAAAACCAACCATAATTCGCCAACCGCAATATGCAATAATTGCGCTAATGTGGCAATCATTTGCCACACAGTACTATCTTGTTGTGGTGAAGGTAGGTAGCGTAAACGTGAGATTGCAGTTTCTGCACCATTTATTTGTTGTAGATAAGCAAGTAAGTCTGTTAATGCTTCTTTATATGGCTTAGCCTCATTTGTGGCTGGTAATCCCATGTTTTTATCTAAGCGTTTTCGTAGGTTGCCGCTCGCAGTGAGTAAAAGCTCTGCAACGGACTGCCACTGCCCCAATGAATCACTCGTTGGCGTTAAATAGGTATTCCAATCAAATAAGCG
>JBFIDU010000325.1:0-2204 GCA_041603755.1 Methylophilaceae bacterium | reverse complement strand
ACACTAAAATCAATTGCACAAGAATGGGTGAATGAAGAACCGCAGTCAGCAGATGCTTGGTATTACCTTGGTGTAGCTGAAGAAGGCGAGGGGCATTTAATTGAAGCAAAACAATATTTAAGTAAAGCTGTCGCATTAAATGCACGTGAGTTAGATGCCTTGATTGCATTATCGCGTGTGGCATTCCATGAAAAAGATATAAAAACGCTTGCCGCATTAGAGAAGCCTGTTCGTGAGCTTGATAATACTCAAGCGGACAATATCGCATCTCAGCTTAAACAACTTAGCGAGAATACTTGTTTGAGTCAAATATGCTGAGTTTGATTAATTTTTCCAATTGACATTTATCTTTAATTATTTGAATTATCTTTTGGTTGAACTGCAATTTAACTTTATCAGTAACAAGGAACTTGGACTTGTCAGCACAAGAATTACAAAAAATTATTGAAGAAATGCAAGCGCAGCAGCTTAAGCTGGAAATGGAAAATGCAGCGCTTCGCAATAACCAAAAATTTCTACATGAGGTTATAGATAAAGCTGGGGATCCCATTTTTGTTAAAGATAAACAAAGCAAAATTATTCTAGCAAATGAGTCTTTTTGTAAAATATTTGAAGTGCCTAAATCCGATGTTGTTGGTAAAACATTAGCAGAAAAGGTACCTAAAACAGAGCAAGAGCATTTTTTTAAGATAGATCGTCAAGTATTAGCCGATGGTATCAAGAACACCTGCGAGGAAACACTAACCCTCAATGGAGGTGAAACAAAAACCATTATCACTACTAAAACAAGATACATAGACGAACATGGGGATTATTTTCTGATTGGCGTTATCCGTGATATTACCGAGCGGAAAGCGCTTGAGGTTGAGTTGAATAAAAGAGCGAATACTGACCATTTAACGGGGATTAATAATCGCGGTCAGTTTATGGCATTAGCAAGCCAAGAAATTAGTCGCGCTATTCGCTACAGAAATGAATTGTCATTGGTGATGATGGACATTGATTTTTTTAAGAAAATTAATGATCAGCATGGGCATATAGCAGGGGATGCAGTTTTGGCGAAATTAAGTGAAGTGTGCAGCCAAAATCTTAGAAAGAATGACATTCTGGGCCGAATTGGTGGCGAGGAATTTGCTGCTTTATTACCGCAAACGAATATAAGCAATGCTTTAAATGTTGCCGAAAATTTACGGCAGTTAATAGAAGACATAACCGTAGTAGATGAAGTAAGTGGTGCGATTATAAACTTTGCTGTATCAATAGGTGTCTCATGCTTGACTTCTGAGCAGGACACACTTGAGTTGCTACTCAGTAATGCGGATAAAGCGCTGTACAAAGCAAAAAATAATGGAAGAAATCAAGTTCAGGTTTGTCACTAATTAATATGAGGCTAAATAGATAATCTATGGTGAAGAACATCAATACCAATCCAATGTTAGATTCACTTAATAAAATGGTAGCTGATACCTGTTTTTGTAAATTAAGAGAACGATGTGAAGACAAAAACAGCAGTGAATGTATGCGAAACCGGAACATTTACGCCGAGTATATGGCAACGAAACAGCAAAAATCGAACCGATAAACGAAGGATAAGCTATGCAAAACGAAGAAAAGATATTGCACTTACTTGAAGTAAACAATGCAAAACTAACTGAAATTAATAGCAATATGCTTAAGGTGTTTTGGATTGTTGCAATATTTGCGTTGCTCTATTTTGGGCTCATGATTTATTTGCTGTTTATTCAGTAGTAATCTATGAAAAGGTTTTTAATAAGCTTTATTGCATTGTTATTCGCAGGAGCTGTCATGGCGACAGAAGAACCAAAGTACAATCTAATCCAACAATCTGGCGATGTTGAGCTCCGTGAATATGCGCCAAAAATCATCGCAGAGACTGTAGTCAGTGGTGATTTAGATGATGCGTCAAGTAAGGGTTTTAAACGAATAGCAGATTATATTTTTGGCAATAATACCTCGCCAGCTGGCGGTAAAGAAAAAATTGCCATGACTGCGCCAGTCACCATGAAGGCGCAATCAGAAAAGATTAGCATGACAACACCGGTCACGATGCAAAAGACAGAGGGTATGTGGCGTATGCATTTTGTCATGCCTAGTCAATATACGATGGAAACAATACCAAAACCAAACAATCCGGTAGTGACATTGCGTCAGATACCTAGTCAGCGATATGCGGTGATACGATT
>JBFIDU010000324.1:0-2209 GCA_041603755.1 Methylophilaceae bacterium | reverse complement strand
GTCCAAGCACAGAAACCATACCACCGACCGCACCAGTCACTACAGCATAAGGTAAATCCATCGTTGCACAGCCAGCAGTGATTGCTACGAGCCCTGCAATACTGCCATTTACGCCACTGGTCATTAGAGCAGGTTGTCGCAGCATAAAACACATATGCAATGCACCTAGCGCACCTGCCGCACCAGCCAAGTGCGTATTCATCAAAATATGCCCGATATTCGTGCCTGCTGCTAAGGTACTTCCGCCATTAAAACCAAACCAACCAAACCACAATAACAGGCCACCGATAGCCACATAACTCAAGTTGTGACCTGGTAAATCCCTTGGCTTTCCATCTGGGCCAAAACGACCTAATCTTGGACCCAAAACGACAATAGCAGCAAGTGCTGCCCAACCCCCGACTGAATGCACGACTGTTGACCCGGCAAAGTCAATAAAGCCCATCGCATTCAACCAACCGCCTGTGTTCCAAACCCAGCTACCATAGACAGGATAGATGACTGCAGTCATACCGATAGCGCCTATTAAATAAGAAAAATAATTCGTGCGCTCTGCCAATGAACCACTCACAATGGTTGCGGCTGTTGCAGCAAACATTGTCTGAAAAAACAATAAGCTATAGTCCCAATCAGGCATTTTCTCTAGTGCAAAAAGGTCTGTACCAAACCAGCCAGTTACGTTGTTACCAAACATTAATCCATAGCCGACCAACCAAAACAAAATAGACCCAACACAGAGATCCATATAGTTTTTCATCATGACATTCACTGCATTTTTGGCGCGTGACATACCTGCTTCTAACAGTGCAAAACCAGCCTGCATTAGAAAGACCAATACCCCAGCAATGACCACCCAAAGCGTATTGATGACTTCAATCGTAACGGTTGCTTGTTCTGCATAAATTGCCGTTGAAAAACATAACAGTGAAGCATAAACGCCTAACTTTTTCTTAATAAAATTCATGTAAAAACTCTCTTAATAAGTTGATATCAAATGACAAACCATTGCCTATGAGCAAGTGCTGTGCCAATAAACTTAATTGCAAAGAAAAATATTTTGCGTATGATGCATAGTCTTAGATTGCAAAATAACTTTAAGGAGGCACTATGGTTGGCATTATTCAGCTACTTGGCCGCATCATGCTCGCTTTGATTTTTATATTGGCGGGTATTGGTAAGATTATTGATCCAGCGGGAACCAGTAGCTATATGGAATCCATGGGTGTAAATGGTATGCTGCTATGGCCTGTTGTGGCATTGGAAGTATTGGGCGGTATTGCATTAATTGTTGGCTACAAAACGGCCCTAGTTGCCTTTGCACTAGCACTATTCTCAATTGCCGCAGCGGTGATTTTTCACAGCAACTTTGGTGACAAAATGCAAATGGTCTTGTTCTTGAAAAATATTGCAATGGCAGGTGGCTTATTGTTATTAGCCGTTGGCGGCACAACCGCCTACAGCATCGACAGCAAGAAAAAGAACGCTAATTTCTTTTCAACAAGGCTATAGATTCAACATGTGCCGTATGGGGAAACATATTAATCACCCCTGCGGCACTGAGCTTATAACCCTTATCATTCACTAACACATCAATATCGCGCGCCAGCGTAGCTGGATTACACGAAACATACACTATCGTTTCTGGTGCATTGTCCTCATTGATCGACTTCACCAAGGCAAAAGCGCCATCGCGGGGTGGGTCGATTAACCATTTATCAAAACGGCCTAAATCTGTGAGCGAATCACTGGTCATCTGGAACAAATCGGATACATCAAACGATGTATTCGCTACCAGGCCATTTAGTGTAGCACTTTCAACTGCACGCGCGACCAGATTGGCAAGCCCCTCATAACCCATCACCTTGGCGCCACTTCTGGCAATCGGTAACGTAAAATTACCAATACCGCAGAAAAAATCAGCAATACGCTCACCTTGTTTAGGCTGTAATAACTGCATAGCGCGGCGAATCATCACCTGATTAATTTGCGGGTTCACCTGCGTAAACTCATTCGGTTTAAATGGATATTTCAAGTCAAACTCTGGCAGGGAATACTGCAACTGCGGCGCATGGAGTGGGTAGAATGGCTTAATCGTATCGGGGCCCTTGGTTTGCGTCCAAATAGTAACCTGATGTGCATCTGCAAAGGTTTTTAAGATCGCCTCATCCGCAGTAGATAGGGCATCCATAATACGGAAAATCATCACAAT
>JBFIDU010000323.1:0-2225 GCA_041603755.1 Methylophilaceae bacterium | reverse complement strand
GCAGGTATTCAAAAAGACCGCATTATGTTGGATCCAGGCTTTGGCTTTGGGAAAACACGAGAGCACAATATTACGCTGGTAAAACAATTACAACAGTTAACTGCGCTTGAATACCCGCTATTGGTAGGATTATCACGCAAGTCGGTTCTAGGGCAGGTCACTGGCAACGACGTCGATGCAAGATTATATGCAAGTATTGCTGCTGCAGTTGTTTCGGCAATGAAGGGTGCAAAAATTGTACGGGTGCATGATGTTAAAGCAACTGTTGAGGCGATGAAAGTCGTAGCAGCCGTCTTAGCGTAAGCGTGGAGGATTAGATGAATTTTACACAGGCAGTGATTGATGAAATCAAACAAGGTAAAAAAATTCAGGCAATCAAACTATTGCGTGAGGAAAATGGAGTTGGGTTAAAGGAAGCTAAAATAGCAGTTGAAACCTATATAAGTACCCATCCTGATATACAGGAAGCGTTTGAAAGTAATACTTCAGAGGGGTTATCTCAGGAGCGTCTGCTACAGATTGTAATATTGGTGGTTGCAATAGCTGTTGTTTTGCTGATGGTACGATAGCAGTGGAATAAATAATATATAAATAAAGAACAGGAATAGGCATCATGGTAAAAAAATATTTTGGGACAGATGGGATACGCGGCAAAGTAGGGGAATATCCCATAACACCAGAATTTGTGATGCGGTTAGGATATGCTGCGGGGCGCGTCTTTGTTGGCTTGCAGAGTAACTTGGCAAAAGATGCACACCCATCCGTATTGATTGGTAAAGATCCTCGCATATCTGGCTATATGCTGGAAGCAGCATTGCAAGCTGGGTTGACAGCTGCAGGTGCTAAGACATTGTTGACTGGGCCAATGCCAACGCCTGCAGTCGCTTACTTGACACGTGCGCTAAGACTTCAAGCAGGGATTGTGATTTCTGCTTCACATAATCCTTATTATGATAATGGGATAAAGTTCTTCTCTAGTGAGGGTGCTAAATTAGATGATGACATTGAACATGCTATAGAAGCCGAGTTAGAAAAGCCTATGCAAGTGATGGAGTCAGCAGAGCTTGGTAAAGCCAAACGTATCGATGATGCGGCAGGCCGTTATATTGAGTTTTGTAAGAGTACCTTTCCAAATGACATGAACCTGCGAGGGCTGAAAATTGTATTGGATTGTGCTAATGGTGCTACCTATCATGTGGCGCCACCAGTTTTTCACGAATTAGGTGCAGATGTTATCGCTATTGGTAATACACCAAATGGCTTAAACATCAATTTGGATATCGGTTCTACGCATCCGCAGGCCTTACAAAAAGCAGTTGTAGAACATCAGGCTGATTTAGGTATCGCTTTTGACGGTGATGGTGATCGCGTGCTGATGGTTGATGCTGAAGGCAATTTACTGGATGGTGATCAATTGCTCTACATTATTGCATTAGGCTTGTATGGTAAAGGTCAGCTAAAAGGTGGTGTTGCAGGGACATTGATGACAAACCTAGCGTTTGAGCATGCGATGCAAAAACATCAAATCCCATTTGCACGTGCGAAAGTTGGTGATCGTTATGTACTTGAGTTACTGAATGAGAAAAATTGGCTACTTGGAGGAGAAAATTCAGGTCATATCCTGACATTAGATAAGCATACTAGCGGCGATGGTATTATTTCAGCATTACAAGTATTGATTGCGTTAAAACAAAGTGGCAAAACCTTAAAACAACTGGGAGAAGCACTAGTGCTTTATCCGCAAGTTTTAATCAATGTCACGACCAAACAAAAGTTAGACCTTTCTAATTCAGAGATTCAAGCTGCTGTGAAGCAAGCAGAAGCAAAACTCATGGATACAGGGAGAGTGTTATTACGTGCTTCAGGCACAGAGCCAAAAATACGTGTCATGGTAGAAGGTAAGGATGCTGAATTGGTACAACAACTTGCTGAACAAATTGCTAGCGTTGTTGAGCAGCAAAGTAAACTAAAAACAGTATAAACTATTGTTTCAATTGGAATAAATAGTTATTCCATCATAAAATATTCATACGAGCTTCATGTCTTTGTCATATAAAAGGCGCATTGTGACAATCTAGCCAATTCGTATTTGGAGATTGTGATGACAGATAGAATGCGTTTATATTTGAATCGCATGAATCACCTTGATGGTGCATTATGCGTTAAAGTTAGCCATACAAGCCAATATCGTATTATCCGTGATTGGTTCAGATTGATGAGCCGAT
>JBFIDU010000322.1:0-2250 GCA_041603755.1 Methylophilaceae bacterium | reverse complement strand
ACAAATTAACGCATAGACAATACAATCTATACTCAATACCGACTAAAACTTTTCTTAAGGCAGCATGCAACCTTTAGACGAACTAACATCCTCAATCAAGCAGCACAAGTTAACAGATTTTGATGCCTGGCATGGCCGGGTGATTGTTTGGATAGCCGCAGCAACAGCAGGTTTAATCGTCGTGGTTTTTGCTAAAGCAACAGAACATGCAATGGATTTGTTTTTTAGTTTGCAACGTTCACATTGGTGGGTTCCTTTAATTCTGACGCCAGTTGGTGGGATGATTATTGTTTGGATCACTAGACGATGGTTTCCAGGCGCAGGCGGCAGTGGGATTCCACAAGTTATGTCAGCGTTACACCAACAAAGCCCAAGTGGTCGATACCCAACGCTGGTTAATTTTAGATTGGCGATTGGTAAAATATTTTTAGGTGTTGGTGCGCTAGCAGCTGGATTTTCTGCAGGACGAGAAGGGCCCTCCGTACAAGTAGCGGCAAGTGTGATGCACGCATTTCGACATTTTTTACCATACGGGTTTGCAGTTCAGCCTAAGCACCTTATATTGGCCGGTGGGGCGGCGGGGATTTCTGCTGCATTTAATACGCCACTAGCTGGAATTGTTTTTGCAATTGAGGAATTAGGGCGGCGTTTTGAGCAAAAAACCAATGGGGTGATTATCACTGCCATTGTTCTTTCCGGGTTGGTGGCTATTTCATTACAAGGGAATTATATTTATTTTGGACAATTGTCAGTAGGGATTGTCAGCAGAAATATTATTGTGCCAGTACTGGTGTGCGGTTTGGTTTGCGGCATACTGGGCGGCATTTTTAGTCGAACATTGATTAGCGCGGGCAAGATGAAAGGCAGAGTAGGGGCCTTTAGGCGCTTACACCCGCTATGGTGGGCAGGCTTTTGTGGTTTGATGGTTGCTGCGTTAGGGGCAGTTAGTCATGGTGCAGCACATGGCTCTGGCTATCATACCGCGCACAGTATTTTAATAGGCGATACAGCTGATGCATGGTTCTATGCACCAGTTAAATACTTAGCTACTATATTTACCTACTTAAGTGGTATCCCGGGTGGCATATTTGCGCCTTCACTATCGATTGGTGCAGGTATCGGTCATGATCTGGTGCCTTTATTTGGGCATGAATATTATACAAGCGCAATTATTGCACTCTGCATGGCTGGGTTTCTTGCTGCTGTTACCCAGGCACCGCTGACCTCTTTTATCATTGTAATGGAAATGATAGATGGGCATGAAATGGTGATTAGCTTGATGGCGATTACCTTTATGGCCTCAATTGTGTCTAAAGTTTTTAGTAAACCACTGTATGAAACCCTGGCTGACCAGCAGATGGGGGTGACAGAAAAAAAACAACAAGCAATCACCTAACCTGTATTTCTGAGTCCAGCGGCAATACCATTAATCGTCAGTAGGATAGCAAGTTTGAGTTTTTCATTGGTGTCACCGGCGCGGTAGCGTTGAATCATTTCAACCTGCAGGTAATTCATCGGGTCCAAATAAGGTAGTCTGTTTTTGATAGAAGCAGCTAAGATGGGGTTGTTGGCAAGCCGTTCATCCGTTTCTTGTAAAAGGTTTAATGCATTAACTGTTAGTGCGTATTCTTTCTCTATACGCGTAAAAATCGTTGATCTCAATTGTTCATTTGACAGCATTTGTGCATAGCGTTTTGCGACGGTTAAATCTGTTTTGGCAATCACCATGTCGACATTGGCAATTAATGTCTTAAACAGTGGCCACGTATTGAGCATCTGTTTTAATTGGTTCGTTCGAGTTTTTGTTTTCTTGGCATCTGCATGTATGTATTGATGAATGGCACTACCTAAACCATACCACCCAGGCAATAATAATCGACATTGCGCCCAGGAAAACCCCCACGGAATAGCACGCAAATCTTCGATTCTTTTATTTGATTTGCGAGCGGAAGGTCGGCTACCAATATTCAATTCGGCAATTTCAGAAATAGGTGTTGTATTAAAAAAGTACTCTTCGAACCCGGGAGTTTCATAGACAAGGCTTCTATATGCCGTCATGGCAGTACCAGATAATTCCTCCATGATGCTTTCAAAGCTACGGAGTTGTTGATCACTCATCTCATTTTCTGGGAATAAGCTCGCATCAACGGTGGCTGCAATCAGTGTCTCCAAACTTTGTTTGCCGACTTTTGCATCAGAGTATTTGAAGGCTATCGTTTCACCTTGCTCAGTCAACCTAATTTGACCGTT
>JBFIDU010000321.1:0-2269 GCA_041603755.1 Methylophilaceae bacterium | reverse complement strand
GTGACATTCATTGTTGCAACTTTTGTTGTCATAATGTTATTAAGTGTTTTTGATGGTTTAAATGGGGAAATAATAATCTGTTCACCTTCATATCTAATGCCAAAAGGGGTCACATGTGGGATATTGTTATTATCCAAGCTGACTATAACGGTTTCAAATATCATTGTTTTTTTAACTTTTTCTCTGCTAAAGAAGCCTGTCGGTGTGCTTTTTTACTCTGTTTACTAGAGGCAGCTTCTATACCCCAAGACAGCTCCTCATCTTGCACATATCGCTTGCCGAGCTGCCAAGCAATTTGCGCACGGCCCAATTCAACGCCAAGATAAAATGCATGTGATGCGTCTTGTTCAACACCTAATTTTGGATAAAAAGAAAACGGATCAACATCCAGTTGATACCCATCACGATTGAACACATGAACGCCTTCTTGACTGACCATAATTCGAAAGCTTGGATCTTTAATCTGGCCTGCCAACTCCTTAATCTCACTCTCGGTATAGGGAAAAGGTTTTCTATCATGCAGTCCTAGTAAGCGATTCCCATATCCGCGCGGCAATCGATTATCTTGTTTTGCTCGATACATTACCCTACGTGCGCTATCAGCCTCTGCAATAGCATTAACCGCATGTGGGCTGACTGAAGTGGCTAACACTGCATTGATGTTCATCTCACTGATTAATCCAAACAATATTGCATTAATCCCAGTTGTGTCGGCATCAGTCAGTTCTGTTAAATTACCAACCCCCATCATGATTTGAATCTCTGGATATTTTTTACGTAATTTATGGTATCTGACGATAGACTCTGTTAATCCAAAGTGTATCGGGTCTAAAATAGCATCGGCCAAAAATGGTTTACCCTGTTTTAAACAATGCTCAATGCTTCTATATAAAGATGACATATTGCCAGGCTTGGATGGTATGAGTACTGGAGTGGAAGCCACTTCATCCGCTATCCATAAGTTCTTTTCTGTCAGACTGAGTAAATAGTCCGCGCCCGCTTTCCCAGCTAATAACAACTCTTCTGACTGAATTGAATCCACACTGACTTCAAACCCATTTGCCTTAAGCATTTTGATAGCATCAGGCAAGTGTAAAAAAGGCTTGTTTGGGAGGCAGCCTAAATCGATAACATTAGCACCTTGCTTTTGAAAGCGCTTAGCTTTTTCCAATATAGCGTCTAAACTTAAATCTGGCGCATCGACAATCTCAGCAAATATTTTGACGCTATGCTGACTTAAATCTGGCTCAACGCCTTGCTGGCCAAAATACTGTGGTAAATCTTTTAAATCCTCTGGTCCACGCTCAACTGGAATGCCGTATTGTCTGTGAAGCATACTTAAATCACCCTGACACAAGCCTGGTAGTATCATTTTTTTGGCATCACCAATATTTTTTAATCGCTTGGCAATAAGATTAGGTGTCATTAAAGCTGCCACCGAGACACCAATTTGCTCTACTCGGTATTTAAATAACGGTGTTTTTGCATTCGATTGAATGTTTTGCAATACCTTGTGTAAGCTTTTTTCAGCAAGTTTACCCGTAACAAAAACAATATTTTCTGCATTCATGGTTAGGATTAACTTTGCATATTCAATTTACTTTGAACTGCAGTCTGAAGTGCATCGATACTCGCAACAACTTCTGTTGCCTCGAACTGGGAAAGTTTTTGCACATTATCTAAATCGATTGCTCGTGGATATACTTTTACTATATTTTCCTTTGGTGCCTCAGACTCTAATTCTGGTGCAGTATCACAGGCAAAAACGATGCTATTTACACGTGTTTTGCCAGCTTGTGCATATAAATTGGTCACCAAGCTATCAGAGAAGCCATATGCCATTTTTGCAATGGTATTTGAGGTTGCAGGGGCTATTACTAAGGTGTGATATTTCCCTTCATAAAAGAACTCAACAGGTACACTGCTTGCTGTTTTATCCTGAAAAATTCGATGTCCCATCGAATCCAGTTGCGCTTGAAATCCATATTGCTTGATAATCTCTGCTGCCGCTTTGCTTAAAAAGATATCAGCTTCTTTTAATGTACTTAATATTTGTAAGGATTCACGCAAGTAATGCCCAGAGCCAGTAATTGCCCATGCTAATCGTTTATGCATCTTTGATTTCGCTAGCTTTCTTTTCACTATTGTTTCTGAAGATTACATAAGTTTAGCGCATCTAACTGAGCAACTGAAATTAATTCAATCGAATCTTTATCAATAATTGACCCAAAGGTGTAATTGACATATGCACTTGTTAATATATGATTAG
>JBFIDU010000320.1:0-2300 GCA_041603755.1 Methylophilaceae bacterium | reverse complement strand
GCTAGCTTCTTAAACACTTTATCCACCCCAAGAATTTTTTAATAGTTTCATCATATCTTTGCGTAAGCCTTTAGGTTCGACCTCGCCAGAATAAGACATCATCAAGTTATGCATTGGATCCACCAAATAAATGCTTCCCTCAGGAGCAACTTCATCAAACTTGGTCACAAACTCCTTTTGTGCTAAATCATTAGCTGGCAAAATAATTAGAGCTGGAAATTTTGTTTGTAATGCTTGAATGCGCTCAGCATCAAAATCATTCTTTAATATTAGAACCCGTTGTACACGGTCCTCTTCTTTATACAATGACCGGTGTACTCTATTTAGCTTATCAACATTCTCTTCACAAGCTTGATCACAGCTTGCAGAGTCAATCATCACAATACTCCAGATTTTATTCCACTGCGTGTCAGCAAAAGGTTTGCCATTGACATCCGTAAAGGCAGGAATTGTTAACTCAACTACAGGTGCAACAAGTTGACCAAAACTTTTACCTCCAGGTCTAACATTCAATAAATGTAAAGTAGACGCGATTGTAAACGGTAATATAAAAACAACAGCAAGCAGCAGTAATATCTTTTTGTCTTTACCGCTTTTTGCTTGTTTATCAAGATTGACCTGACTCATTTTCCTTACTTTCCTTTTTTGACCTCTTAAGATTTAATACGATATAAATTACAAATAGAGTGAATGCAAACCCGAACCACTGATAGGCATACCCTAAATGTATATTAATGCGACTTTTTGGTACTGGCCATTCTCTTACATAACCGCCAGCTTGATCTCCGGCCGCAAGTCTCACGATAAATGGTTTCACATTAAATGGCACGCTGGATTGATAGCGTTGCATATCGATGTGTTGCCATAATGGTTGCCAGATGGCATTTTTATCAACCTTAGCTTCTAGCGTGAATACTTTTTCCAATGGGAAGAATAAGTCTCCAATAAAGACATGCTCGCCTGCTGGTGTTTGAATAACGGGCAAGTCTCGATTAGGGTTTCCAGGAATCCATCCACGATTAACTAGCACATAATGATTATCACCCTCAATCTTAACAGGTGTTATGACATGGTATCCAGCTTGTGTATTATGGACCCGGTTGTCTAGTATGATTTGGTACTCGGGCATATATTCACCCTTGAAGCTCACCCTTTTATATAGCCAGTCCTCTTTATTTTCGATGATTGAAGGGAGTTTTGTTGGGGCTGTTTTAAGCCCCTGATCAATTTGTTGCTGTGCAATTATTTTTGCTTGGGCTTTGTTGTATTGCCAGAATCCCAAGCGAATGCATAACGCCATCACAATCAGCGTTGCTAGTGTCATTCCTATGGTTGGTTTAAAACTGAATCGACTCATTATCTATCGCACAACATTCTAAATACAAGTTTGCAAACCTAAAGCAGAGGTCGCATAATAGTATGAAATTAATTGGAGTTTACCTATGTTGTTTAAAGTTATCGTCATTAGTATGTTACTTTTAATAGGCTATAATCTATTCTCTGCCTTGTATTACATGATGCGTGGTGAAAAGCATAATTCTAAAATGGTTAAATCACTTACTTGGCGTGTTGCCTTATCTATAGCATTGTTTTCAATCTTATTACTAGGTTTATATGCAGGGGTAATTGTTCGAGCACCAAGTTAAGCTGCTAAACATAGGCCAATTTATACTTTAATCCTATATATTATTTGCCTTGTAAAAAGAATAAGACAATGTAACCGTCTGTATATCTTTTGGTAAATCAGGACTCACAAAAAATCGTATCGGCATATCTTTTACTTCACCTGGTTTAAGAGATTGTTGATTGAAACAAAAGCACTCTATTTTTTTAAAATATAATGAAGCAACTTCAGGTGAAACGCTTGGAACTGCTGAGCCTACCACTGATTCTGAGCTATTATTGATTGCTTTATAAGAAGTTAGCTTAATTTCGCCAGGCGACAAGACAACTTTTGGCTCATTCGCTTCAAAACTCCAATCCAGCCCAGGCATTGTTGAGCCAGTAAAAATCACCGTCACTTTTCTCGAATGATCCACCGTAACATTTTTTGTCATTTCGGTTGCCGACGTATCTCCTCTGCCATTGAGTCCTATTGCATCACAAACCACGTCGTATAATGGCGCAAGCGCAAAACCAAAAGCCAAACCAGCCAATGTGATAATTAATAGCTTAACTGCTAAGCTTCTATTCGTATTATCTTTACGCATCATTGAGGTTGCATTCCTGCACCCATATAAATGGCAGTAGCAAATATAATGACAGCAATCGCCGCGATAACCAATGCAATTAATAAACTT
>JBFIDU010000319.1:0-2302 GCA_041603755.1 Methylophilaceae bacterium | reverse complement strand
TTTTGTGCGAATTTAGCAAAGTAGCGTATAATCCGCGTTTGTTAATTTTTACTCACTTTAAATCAATATTATGAAAACAGCACAAGAACTTCGTACAGGTAATGTCGTCATGGTAAATGATGAACCATTAGTTGTCGTTAAATCTGAATATAACAAGTCTGGCCGTAGCTCAGCCGTTGTGAAAATGAAGTTTAAAAATCTTTTAACAGATGCACCAAGCGAAAACGTATACAACGCGACAGATAAGTTTGATATGGTCGTGTTAGACAAAAAAGAGGTAACTTACTCATATTTTGCAGATCCAACTTATGTATTTATGGATGCTGAATATAATCAGTATGATGTAGATGCTGAGTTTATGGAAGATGCGCTACCGTTTCTCGAGGATGGTATGCCTTGCGAGGTTCGTTTTTATGAAGGTAAAGCAATCTCAGTTGAACTTCCAAACATGGTGGTAAGAGAAGTTACTTACACTGAGCCAGCAGTAAAAGGCGACACCTCAGGCAAAGTGTTGAAGCCAGCAAAATTAGCTACAGGACACGAAATTGCAGTTCCATTATTCGTCTCACAAGGCGATAAAATTGAAATTGATACGCGTACAGGCGAGTATAGAAACAGAGTCTTAAAATAAAGCTTTAGTTTGAATGGCGTATTAAAAAAGGGTGCAGCTTAGCTAGCACCCTTTTTTGTAGAAGTAAATACTAAGCTAACTTCTTATTAATTTCCTCTTCTGCAGCAATCCAGAAGTCAATGGCATTGCCCTTAAACTGATGATGTTCAGCAATATAATATGCCGCAACTTCAACCATTTTATAACGCTCTTCGGCGCTAATTTTGCGCGCTTTGGGTGCGGCTTTTTTCGCAGCAGGTTTTTTTGCGGCGGGTTTTTTGGTTGTTGTTGCTTTTTTTGCAGTTGTTTTAGATGCAGTTTTTTTCGTCGGGCTAACAGCCATGGTCGTGCTCCTTTGGTAAAGTAAAAGCTGGTGAGGTTTTCGAGGCTTTTGGCCTCACAAACTCCATCATATTAAACCGTGCCACCTACTGTCAAGCCATCTATCTTAAGCGTTGGTTGCCCCACGCCAACTGGCACACTTTGACCTTCTTTACCACATGTCCCAACACCACTATCTAATGCTAGATCATTACCTACCATGCTGACACGTGTTAAAACATCAGGTCCGTTACCAATTAAGGTTGCACCCTTAACTGGGTATGTGATTTTTCCATCTTCTATCATATAAGCTTCGGCAGCACTGAACACGAATTTACCACTAGTGATATCAACTTGTCCGCCACCAAAATTTGCTGCGTATAAGCCTTTTTTCACTGACCGAATGATTTCTTCTGGGTCTTTGTCGCCATTATGCATATAAGTATTCGTCATACGCGGCATTGGAATGTGCGCATAACTCTCTCGCCTTGCATTGCCTGTTGTTGGCATATTCATCAGACGTGCGTTTAATGTGTCTTGAATATAACCTCTTAAAATACCGTCCTCAATCAGCACAGTACTATTGGTTGGGTTGCCTTCATCATCCATGCTGAGTGAGCCACGCCGATTTGCGATCGTACCATCATCGACAATAGTAATACCTTTCGCTGCAACTTGTTGCCCAATCATGCCAGAGAAAGCTGAGCTGCCTTTACGATTAAAGTCGCCTTCAAGTCCATGGCCAATCGCTTCATGAAGCAAGATGCCTGGCCAGCCAGCACCCAACACAACCGTCATGTTTCCTGCGGGCGCAGGGCGAGCATCTAGATTAATAATTGCTTGATGCACCGCTTTTTGCGCATAGCTTTGTAAGATTTCATCACTGAAATAGCTGTAATCATAACGACCACCGCCCCCTGATGTACCTTGTTCACGACGACCATCTTGCTCTGCAATGACTTGAATAGAGAGACGAACTAATGGCCTAATATCAGCTGCCATTACCCCATCGCTTCGTGCTACTAGCACGACCTCATATTCACCGGCGATAGATGCCATGACTTGCTTAATTCTTGGATCTAATTGCTTAGCATAGGTTTCTAGCTTCTCTAACAATTTTACTTTGGCATCGGCAGATAGTGATGCGATAGGATCATTTGGTAAATACAGTGGTTTTGTTTCTGGTGTGATAATTTTATTTGCCGTTTGATTACCACCAATACTGGCAATCGCCTTTGTTGCTTTTGCTGCTTGTTCTAAGGCGGGTAAATTGATTTCGTCTGAATAGGCAAATGCTGTTTTTTCGCCGCTCACTGCTCGCACGCCAACGCCTTGGTCTATGGCAAAAGCGCCAGATTTTACTTGGCTCTC
>JBFIDU010000318.1:0-2303 GCA_041603755.1 Methylophilaceae bacterium | reverse complement strand
ATCACTTAACTGCACTTCAACAATAGTCGCTTCTATTAATACTTGTTTTTTTGCACTACTCATTACCCTATCAATAAACTCTTGTACTTTTTGATGTTGTTTGTTGGTTGCACGGACGCTAATCACACCTGTTTCTGGGTTTGCAATCACATTAGCAGCTAATAATGTTTTAAACTCAGTTCTTTGTTCATCTAACTGTTGCCGCGTATCTTGTTGAGGGTTTGCAGAACTACTATCAGCATTTTCTTGCACCGCATTACTCTCAGCCACGGTACCGTAGCGCGACACAATAATTTCTTTATCTGTTTCAGCCAGTAAGTCTTTAATATTTTGAATCAGAGACTCCCACAAATGGTTTTCGGTTTTACTTGTCACCGACGTTCTTGAGCTATTATTTACGCCTCCGCTGCCAGTGTTTGTTTGCCCATTAGCGCCAGTAGTTGCTGCTCTTCCAGTGCTAGATATTTCAGTGGCAGAACCAATAAATCCTTCAGTATTACGGTTCATGTTCACATAATCAATTTTGTAAGTTCTTAGGACTGGTTGATCTGGGGAAACAACTAATACATTGCCTTCCATTCTATAGGTCAGATCAACTTGTCGAGATAATCGCTCCAAAATAGCTGGCAGTGTTTGGTCAACTGCATTGAGTGTAGCGCGACCTTGAATTGAAGGATCAATGTCAACATTAATGTTACTTTCACGCGCTAGTGCGAATAAAATCTCTTTAACAGGGACCTCGTTCACAACAACACTATAGGTTTGCGCTTTTTTGATTGGCTTTGGAGGTGGCAATACTGGGCTGGTTATTACTGGCTTTGGAATAGGTGCTTCTACTGTGCTTTGCTTTATTTTTGGGTCAACCTCTTTCGCATCAATATGTCCCTCTGAAGGTTTGACTGTCGATTGATGAGAACAGGCCACCATAACCAGACTTGCCAATAATAATATCGTCGACTTTTTTAAAAAGTAATTGTGTTTGCACTGTAGCACTTCGTGCTGCCTCTCAATAAATTAAAAGTTCTAGCAATGAGCGTCAAGAACCAAATACTCTGTAACTGAATACCTTAGTATAGTTATCCCATAACTTGCATTAATTTGCAACAATAAGCTATTGAAAGTTCAAAACAATACCCTATTTATGGTAGTTGTTTAGTTTCTTGCAACACACCAGAGACTGTTCGCAATTGTGGCTTATTTCTTCTTAATTCTTCTGGCAACCCCTTTAATGCAGCTAACGCATCAGCTCTGCTATCGAAACTACCATACAGTACACTTAAATAAGGTTGTCCGTTCACTTGGGTTCGATAAACGTATATTTCATCCAACTCGATTTTTTGGCTTAGTAACTCTAAGTCATTTTTAAGCTCTGGACCTTCTGGTACACCCATCAACTGAATACTAACCGTGCTGGAGGCTTGGTTCGCTAACCAATTTTTGGTCGCAGCAATGCGGCGACTCAGTATGTCATCATTGGCTTCTTCTTCCAGAGGTTCAGTTGCAGTGGTTGGTTGAGTTGTAATAGTGTTATCTGACTCGGTAATTAATTCAGTAGAAGTCATTGCGCTTTGCGCACCGCTATCCTTCTGGAAACTGCCATCCATTACAGTCGTTTTACCACTGTTGTTTGCGAGTAACTGACTTGCAAAATACCCCAACACTAGGCCTAACAATAAAACAACAAGCACCAAGGCGGCTTTAAAACCATTTTGTTTTACCTTCGCACGCTCAAGGCCAAACTCACTATCGGCTATAGCAGCTTGTACATGCTTTGTTGTTACTTGATAAACATTTTCAGAAAAAGCTGCTAGCAATGCTTTATCTGCCAAAATATTAACGCGCCGCACTAGACCCTGTGCAGCGTTTGATAATTTTCTGATAGCAGATTTGGTAAATAAATGTGGCCCATAATAACCTGCTGCACGCAGTCTAAATAGAATATATTCACCAATTTCATTTGATTGCAATGGCGCCAGATGAAAGCTATGCGTGATACGCTCTCGCAATTGCCTAATGTTGATTTCATTTAGGTTCTCATCTAACTCAGGCTGACCAAATAATACAATTTGCAGCAATTTATCGTAATTGGTTTCTAGGTTAGAGAGTAATCGAATCTCTTCTAACGTTGCCAACGGCATGCCTTGCGCTTCTTCGATAAAGATGACCACCTGTTTGCCAGCTGCGTGCCTCTTTAACAAGTGTGCTTGCAGTGCCTGCATCACTTTTAAACGATCTGCAGATTTTGGTAGTTTGATTTGCAATTCAAATGCAATCGCGTGTAGCACATCTTCTGGTGCTACACT
>JBFIDU010000317.1:0-2320 GCA_041603755.1 Methylophilaceae bacterium | reverse complement strand
GATCGTAAATCTAGCTGTAATCCTGACTCTGCCAATAGACTTATAAAATCATTTACAGAAATTGGCTCTTGTGGCTCAAAAGTAATATCAGGCTTAGGTTCGCTCATATAACGACCCAAAAAGTCGGCTACTGAATCAACATTCCAAGTTATTTTTTGTAGTATGGCTTCGACCTTTTTAACCATCGCAGCACTGATTTCAGCCGGATGTCTTTGCGGCGTTAAATCTGGATCTTCATATAACCCTGTAAGCTTAGTTGTATCTTGTAAGTGTTCTAGAAATGCGTACGCTAGTTCTTGTGCTTTTGGCGACCTAAAACCAATCGAATAAGTCATGCATGTATCATCCTCAGCAATACCGTGATGTGCAACATTTGGCGGTAAATATAGCATGTCGCCTGGTTCTAGTATCCATTCATGTTTCGCTTCAAAATGCTTGAGGATGGCGATTGGGGCATTTTCAATTAGCGTTAAATCCGCTTTTGTATTGATTTTCCAACGTCTTTTGCCACTGCCTTGTAATAAAAATACATCGTATGCGTCTACGTGCGCGCCAACAGACCCACCAGTTGGCGCATAACTCACCATCAAGTCATCTAATCGGATATGGGGAATAAAATTAAATTGGCTTAATAAATCAGCCGCCTCTGGTAGATGATGGTTGACGCTTTGCACAAGCAGAGACCAGTTTGTATTTGGTAATGAAGAGAAAGCAGCTTCATCAAAAGGACCATGGTCTACGGACCATTGATCATCTACTACCTTCACAATCCTCGACTGTACATCTTCCTCGCACGCTAGCCCTGCGAGTTCATCAGGGGTTAATAAGCCTTTAAAGTTTGGAATTGCTTGCCGAATTAAAAGCGGTTTTTTTTGCCAATATTCAGCTAAAAATTGGCTGGGGCTTAAATTGTTTAATAATCGTAACGATTTTTCCATGATGGCATTCTAAACGTGAATTAATTTTAATGAAAATAATTGCATCGATATACAGGTGGGTATATAGTAACTATTAACAACCAATAATAATAACGTTTACATATTTGATATAGGGAGATGTTGTCAATGAATAAGCCTGTCGATTTAGATGTTAAAACGTATCACGGAGGGTGCCCACATGATTGCCCTGACACTTGTAGTATGGTGTATCACGTTCAAGATGGTCAATTATTAAAAGTAACAGGAAACACTGAGCACCCAATGACGCGCGGTGGCTTATGCGTCAAACTTAAAGATTACGAAAAAAGACATTATCACCCTAATCGTTTGCTATACCCAATGAAGCGCACTGGCCCTAAAGGCAGCAAGCAGTTTGAAAGAATCAGCTGGGATGAAGCGCTTGAAACCATAACAACAAGATGGAAAAAAATTATTGCAGAAGATGGTCCACAAGCCATCATGCCCAATAGCTACTTGGGCAACCAAGGTTTGGTGCATGGTTTAAATGGCGCAGACGCATTCTTTAATCGTATGGGCGCTACAGTCACCGAGCGCACTTTTTGTGGGGAAGGATCTTGTACAGCTTGGCTGCTAACTGTAGGGCCAACAGCAGGTGTGGATCCAGAAAGTTTTGCGCATTCAAACTATATTGTGATTTGGGCCTGTAATTCTGTGAGTACTAATCTACATCACTGGCACATTGTGCATGAAGCGCAAAAGCGTGGTGCTAAAGTGGTAGTGGTGGACTCATACGCCTCAAAGACAGCAAAAGAGGCAGATTGGCATATTACACCGAAGCCTGGAACCGATGGTGCATTGGCAATGGCCATGATGCATGTGATTATTGAAGAAGGTCTGCAAGATCAAGACTATATTGATCAATATACAGAAGGTTATGCCGACTTGGCTGCACGTGCAAAGACACGTACACCAGAGTGGGCGGAAAAAATTACTGGGGTGCCAGCAGCTGACATTCGTCAATTTGCCCGTGAATACGCCACAACAGCACCTGCAGCTATTCGTTTAGGTGTTGCATTAGAACGTAATTACGGCGGTAGCCAAGCAATTCGTGCTGTGACATGTTTACCAGCTTTGATAGGCGCTTGGCGTCATGTTGGTGGTGGGGCATTACAATTCCCAGTATGGGAACACCCATACAAATTTGATGTGATTTGCCGTCCAGATTTAATACCTGAAGGTACACAGGTTGTGAATAACTTGCAATTTGGTCGTGCCTTGCTAGGTGAGTTGAATCTAAAAACACCAATTAAGTCGGTTATGGTGTGGAATACCAACCCACTGACACAAGCGCCAGAAACCGATAAGATTGCAAAAGGATTAGAGCGAGAAGATTTATTTACTATCGTTGCAGACCACTTTAT
>JBFIDU010000316.1:0-2322 GCA_041603755.1 Methylophilaceae bacterium | reverse complement strand
GCAACATCCTCTACCCAAATTGGTTGAAACTTAGCATCTGGCTTTGCTAAAAAAATGATAGGTAAGTACTTAATCATCGTAGCGAATAAATTTAAAAAGCTATCATCTCGACCAAATATAACAGAGGGTTTAAAAATCGTCACATTAAGCGATTGCTTAAAGGCCTCCAAAGCAAGCTCTCCGCTTGCTTTGCTCTGTAAGTATTGACTAGGCGCTTGCATACTTGCACGTAATGCGCTCATATGCAGTAAACGCTTAATACCTAGCTCCTGACATATTGTCGCAATGCGTCTAGGTAGCTGGTGATGTACAAAATCAAAGGTTACATTTTTACGCTCATGCAAAATACCAACTAAATTGATGACTGCATCGCAGCCACTTAATGCTGACTTTAGCGATGCATTGTCAGCGATATCACATGTTTCAACCTCTACATTTGGCAATAAGATCAAGTGCTTGGCTCGCTCTCGATTTCTTGTTAACACTTTGACTGTATAGCATTTATCATTCAGCTCTGTCACTATGCTAGACCCTACAAAGCCAGCACCACCAATCACCACCACTTTATTAATCATCATCTTTTTTATACCTAAGCGTATCGTTATATTCAGAGTTCTACTTTGCGGGGATAATGCCCATGCGCTGCTTTAGTGTTGTCCGTAAGTCACCTAATTGCTGTCCATATAAATGCGCATTTGCCATTACACGTTGCACATAGTTTCTTGTTTCATTGAATGGAATAGTCTCTGCATAAATGGCTCCCTCTAACGGCTCACTCCCTTGCCATTGCTTGGCTCGGCTTGGACCAGCATTATACCCAGCTGTAGCCATTACCTTATTACCCTTCATTAAATCTAATGTATATCGTAAATAATAAGTCCCAATGGCTACATTAGTGTCTAAATCGTCAATCATATTCCGGTTGTAATTTTTGATACCTGCCCGTTTTGCTGCCCATCTCGCTGTTGTTGGCATGAGTTGCATTAGCCCTGCTGCACCCGCATGCGATTTGGCATAATGCATAAAGCGACTTTCCTGTCTGACAATGCCATGAGACCAAGTCAGATCGACATCTTGTTTATAGGCGGCTTGACGCATTAAACTCTGATATGGCATTAAATATCTGAGAGAAAAATCATGATATTCTTTCGTGTCATCGGCCGTGTTAATAGCCAAATCATACCAGTGATGCTGATTGGCATACTCTGCCGCAGCGAGTAACTCCTTATCGCTTAGCCCGTTTACCGCCAATGCCCATTCCTGTTTACCTTCCCAACGCAAGTCTAATCCCAATAATGCCTCGGCACGCTGAATGCCAGGAATTGTGCCAATATGTGAAATTTCTTTTAGTTTAGGTTTGTAAAAAAGCAGCTTTGGCGGATGATAGCCTTTTATCTCATCTTGGGCTAACCAGCCATAATAATGTCGTTCCGTTGCTAACTCTACCAAGATAGCATTTGCTTCATCTTGACGCTTGCGTTCTATAAGTGAGCGGGCTTTCCAGTATCGCCACTTGGCTTGATTGGCAAGCTCAGAGGGCATTTTTTCAATCACATTGAGCAAGCCTAACCAATCTTGTTGTCTGAGTGAAGCACGTGCAAACCATGTCATCTGTTCTTCATTCAGTGCATCAAAATCAGCTTTTTGAAACCATAACTGTGCTTCAGATTCATGGCGTTTTGCCGCATATAAGCCGAGCATACTATAAAAATGACTATGCTCATCGGCATCAAAACTGTCTTGAATATTTTTAAAGGCTGCTAGTGCTTGCCATGTATCTTTCTTTGCAGCTTGAATCAAACAATATAAGGTTAACTCCCTACCAAAGCGTGATTTCAACGATAGCTGTTTTTGCTTGAGCACCTGTTCGGGTGACCGTGCAGCACTTGACAGCAGCTTCTCATAATGTGATTGATACTGCTTACTACGTCTGATAATCGCTTTCGCTACGTTGATCCGGTTAATCGCGAGTGTCATCCTAAATCTTTGCCAGATAGACTCTTCATCTATAATGCCAATTTTTTGTAAGTAATCAAATAGTCTGTTGCAATCATTTGGTTGCTCTTTGTCAGTCAACCATAACTGTTTTGCAAACATTAGTGGGCCTGTGTTTGGTTGGGCAGAATAGGCTTCTGCCGCATAACAAGCAACCGACACATTTTCTGATTGGTCATGCGTATATGCTTGCGTGAAACGTTCCCAGTCACGCTGTTTACCTAATTTTTTTAAATACTCAATCCTTAATTTTTCGGTAAATGCATAATCAGGGTGCTGAGCAATAAAATCAGAAATAAGCTGATTGTCGGTCTCATCCAGCTGAAG
>JBFIDU010000315.1:0-2326 GCA_041603755.1 Methylophilaceae bacterium | reverse complement strand
TGTCTACCAATTCCACCACGACGGCATGTTTTATTCAGGGACTCTCCCTGGATATTAGTTAGGAACATCCTCCGCAGTGCCAACAGCTGGAACTGAATCAGGTATTGCTGGTGTTGTTTCTGATGCTGCGCCTTCTGTTTCTGCTTGCTTTTCAACGGTGGCTGGCAACTGAATCACACTGCCAGAACTGGAACGGTGGCTAGCAATATACGCTAAGGCCAAGCTTGTTGCAAAAAACACTGTTACGCTAAACGCTGTTGCGCGGCTTAAAAAATTAGACGATCCAGTAACACCAAACAAACTACCAGAAGCACCGCTCCCAAAAGCCGCTCCCATGTCTGCGCCTTTTCCATGTTGCAATAAAATCAACCCAATTAAACTCGCTGCTGCCAGCACGTGCACTACTGTTATTATGTTTTCCATTTTTTACCTATTAAAACAAACTCACTCACTTTGGTTTTAAGCAACTGAAGACTCCGCCGCTTGACAGATTCCTTCAAATGCTGACGTACTCAAAGAACACTTTCCGATAAGCCCGCCATCCACATTCTCAATTTGGAACAATTGTACCGCATTTTGCGGATTAACGCTGCCTCCGTAAAGAATTTTAAAGCTATTTTTTTTGCTATCTGACGCCCTTTTTAGTTTTTCTGAAATAAATTTATGCATAGCCTTCACCTGCTCTGGGCTTGCTGCCAATCCTGTTCCAATCGCCCATATTGGCTCATAAGAAATGATGGTATCGTCAAAAACAGCAGCACCATATAAATCGATTATGGTATCTAATTGCTTGCCCACTTTTAATTCCATCACTCCTGCCTCACGCTCAATCAATGTTTCACCCACACATAAAATAGGCGTCAGTCCGTGTTTTTTTGCCATCATAAATTTTTGAGCGATGTTTTCATCTGATTCACAGTAAGCTGTTGCACGCTCAGAGTGACCCAAAATAACATACTCACTACCAAAATCACGCAACATACGCGCGCTAACCTCTCCCGTAAACGGGCCATCTTCATTTTTAGCCAGATTTTGCGCACCCCATGCAATGGGTGTGTTTTGCAATATACGCTGCGCCTGTGCTAAGTATGGGTATGGCACACAGACAACCACCTTAGTATGTTGGTAGCCTGACAGTGCTGAGACATATGATGTAAGCAAGAATTCATTTTGTTCGAGATTGCCATGCATTTTCCAATTAGCAATCACAATTTTTGACACATTGTTCGTCATTTGGTTGTTGGTTTGATTCATAATGCGCCCATTATATAGTAGGCATTAGGCATGCAATAGCTGTAACTGTACTGATTGCATTCCGTTATAACTATTGATCTGCAGTTGATACACGGCTTCTATTTGTATAGGTAGCTCAGTTGCTTGTCCAAAATAAATGGCATCAAACTGTTTACCTTGTTTTTCTAAAACTAGTTTAAGATGCCTACCGCCTACTATCCGTTGATTAACGACAGTAAACTGGTCATTGAACAAAGGTTGTGCAAATCCTTGCCCCCATACCTGAGCTGACAATTCTTGAGAAGTTTGCAAACTCATCTGATTTACATCAAAGCCACCATCTGTCTCCACCACCGCTTGCAAATCATTCGGCGTTAGCAATTCTTGCACGACTGACTCAAACCTCTGTTGAAAGGCAGTAAATTTATCTTGCTTAATACTCAGCCCAGCTGCCATCGCGTGACCACCAAACGTAACAATCAAGTTAGCATCACGTTTGGCAACCAAATCCAGTGCATCGCGTAAATGCAAACCATTGATTGAACGACCTGATCCTTTTAGCAAACCATCACCCACTTCGGCAAATGCGATCACTGGGCGATGATAACGCTCTTTAATTCTTGATGCCAAAATCCCCACCACGCCTTGATGCCAAGTGGGCTCATAAAGACTAATTGTGTAACGATCACCGACTGCAATATGATCTAAATTTGCCAGTGCCTCTTCTTGCATACCAGCCTCTATATCACGGCGCTCCGCATTTAATTCATGCAGCGATTGTGCAATCACCATGGCTTGCGCTTCATCGGCGGCCAACAAACATTGGATGCCCAAACGCATGTCATCCAATCGACCTGCTGCATTTAAGCGCGGTCCAACATAAAAGCCTAAGTCTTGCGCATTCACTTGTGCATGGTTACGACCCGCTACTTTTAACAGGGCCAACACGCCTGCACAGCAAGCGCCAGCTCGGATGCGCCTTAAGCCCTGCTCCACTAAGATACGATTATTGGCATCCAGTTTCACTAAGTCGGCCACCGTTCCCAACGCAACTAAGTCCAGTAACTCAGTCAAATTGGGTTCAGTATTTTCT
>JBFIDU010000314.1:0-2331 GCA_041603755.1 Methylophilaceae bacterium | reverse complement strand
TTCTTTTGCTTCTATTTGATGATAAGTTAGCCATATCGTATAAAAAGCCAATACGACCCACCACCAGGCGGAATAGCCAAACAAATGTAACAACAAACTTGAAATAGAAGCACCGACTTTACCACCCATATTTTGCACAACATCATTGGAACTAGCAAAAAACCATGAGGGATCTTCTGCATCAAAAGAGACAAGTACAACAGCAAGGTAAAGTCCAACTAACAGTAAGAACAACCACCAAGCTTCATTGACCAAGCGTGCATGATGCAACTCTTTTTCGGTTTTAGGCATTTCTGCTTTTTTTGTAGCTTCTAAGGACTTTTTTTTAAAAAACAATCTGTTATTACCTTAAATTAATGAATTCATTGATTATGTCATTATAGCAAAACCAAATTGCTATATAGTGGTCATATTATTACAATAGATTAAAGAATGTACCACTAAAAAAATTTAATATAGGAGATAAATATGGATATTGGTATTAAACCAAATGATCGAAAAAAAATAGCGGAGGGCCTATCAAAATTACTCGCTGACACTTATACACTCTACCTCAAAACGCACTACTTTCATTGGAATGTTACTGGACCAATGTTCAACACACTGCATTTAATGTTTGAAACGCAATATACAGAACTTGCCGTTGCAGTGGATGACATTGCTGAACGTATTCGTGCGCTTGATGAGTATGCACCAGGTACCTATACGCAATTTGCTAAATTAAGTTCTATCTCAGAATCTAAAGATGTGCCAAACGCTACGCAAATGATCAAAGAGCTAGTTGAAGCGCATGAATCTGTCTGTCGCACCGCTAGAAGTGTTTTCCCAGCTGCCAATAAAGCCGACGATGAAGCAACCGCTGACTTAGTAACACAAAGACTTCAAATTCATGAGAAAACTGCCTGGATGCTGAGAAGTATGTTAGAGAAATAGTGCTAAATCTTAGCGCTATTAACAGTTTTTAGGCGCAGGCTAACTTGCGAAGCAATGTTAAATGAAGTGGCCAATACTAAAAACTGCCTCTGAAGTATTTTACAAATCCTATCAAAACAATTCACAGTCAGAATAGTTTTGTTATGGTCTTTAAATAAGAGTAGACCGTCCCTATAATAACGGTATCCACTTATAAGAAAGTTTCAAATGGCAACTAAACACGCAAAATTAATTATTCTTGGCTCAGGCCCAGCTGGCTATACAGCAGCAGTCTATGCATCCCGTGCTAACCTAAATCCTGTTTTAATTACTGGAATCGAGCAAGGTGGGCAACTGATGACAACGACAGACGTTGACAATTGGCCAGCAGATGCCGACGGGGTTCAGGGACCAGAACTAATGGCGCGTTTCCAAAAGCATGCCGAGCGATTTGAAACTGAAATGATCTTTGATCATATTCACAGAACGCACCTAAAGGAAAAACCAATTCGCTTAGAAGGTGACTCTGGTGAATACACCTGTGATTCGTTAATTATTGCCACAGGCGCTTCTGCTAAATACCTTGGTTTGCCTAGCGAAGAGGCTTTCGCAGGTAAAGGCGTATCTGCTTGTGCAACCTGCGATGGCTTTTTCTACAAAGGGCAAGATGTTGCAGTCATTGGCGGCGGTAATACGGCAGTAGAAGAAGCTTTGTACCTAGCAAATATTGCGAACAAAGTCACATTGGTGCATCGCCGTGATAAGTTTAAAGCCGAGGCTATACTAGTCGACAAACTAATGGCACGTGTTAAAGAGGGTAAGATTGAATTGCAAACCTTTCATGTGCTTGATGAAGTATTAGGTGACGATATGGGTGTAACCGGTATGCGTATCAAAAGTACGCAAGATGACAGCACGAAAGAAATTGAGTTAAAAGGTGTATTTATCGCAATCGGGCATAAACCTAATACGGATATTTTTGCTGGTCAGCTGGATATGGAGGGTGGATACATCATCACGCAAGCGGGCCGAAATGGTAACTTTACTGCGACTAGTGTGCCGGGAGTGTTCGCGGCAGGCGATGTGCAAGATCACATTTACCGCCAAGCTGTGACCAGCGCAGGTACAGGTTGTATGGCAGCTTTAGATGCTGAGCGCTACCTAACTAGTTTAGAATAATTGCTACTCAAAATTGAACGCCCTACTTAGCAATAGGCAGGGCGTTTTTTTACGCTTCATCGTTTTGATAGACAACCCTAATATGCGATAATAGCGCCTTCTCCGGGTTCATAACGCCGAATCTAACTACTCAAAATACCAATCTAAACAAACAGTTACAATTTATAAAACGCAACTGAAATATCAGTTCATAATAGCAAAAGACTAATTAGATTATCAGTTTTTACAGGGGCAGTATGT
>JBFIDU010000313.1:0-2334 GCA_041603755.1 Methylophilaceae bacterium | reverse complement strand
GCAGCTACATGGCCTAATGCCAAGTCAACTACATGAATATAATCTCTAACGCCTGTACCATCTTTCGTCGGATAATCATTGCCGTAAATACTCAAGCAAGCTAATTTACCAATAGCAACCTGCGACACATAAGGCATTAAATTATTAGGAATCCCGTTTGGATCTTCTCCAATTTCACCACTAGGATGCGCACCTACTGGATTAAAATAGCGTAATAACACGATATTCCAATCATGGTCAGCTACACTTAAATCTTCTAAGAGTTGCTCTACCATACGTTTAGAATGACCATATGGATTAAATGGGCTTGTCGGTGCAGTTTCTGCAATTGGCTTGGTGTCAGAAAAACCATAAACAGTTGCAGATGAGCTAAAAACAATATCCTTTACATTGAACTCATTCATTACCTCTAATAAAGCTAGGCTGCCCATGACATTGTTATCATAGTAATAAAGTGGGTTTGCTACCGATTCGCCTACAGCTTTTAACCCAGCAAAATGAATCACCGCATCAATTTGATGCTGAGAAAACACTGTTTGTAAAACGTTCTTATCTCTAACATCGTCTTTAATTAATGATACTGGTTTGCCAGTGATAGTCTGTACTCGATTCACGGCCTCCTCTTTACTGTTGCAGAAGTTGTCTAAAATAATGACTTCAAATCCTGCATTCAGAAGCTCTAGGCATGTGTGTGACCCAATATAACCTGCACCACCTGTAACTAGTATTTTTTTCATCTTAATTAACGACCACTAACAGCAACTTGATATTTATGACTCTTCTTTATCTTTGTAGTCACTAAACACACCGAATTCAGCTCGATCTTTTATGACTTCTCGCACAATATTAATATCAAGCTTATCTGTGCCTGTTGAGAATCCATATACTAAACAAGTATCACACAAAATATTAATGCTTCGCGGAATACCTCTTGATGCTTCAGCGATAAGTCTCGTTGCACCCGGCGTAAATAGCTTTTCGTCTCTACCTGCAATATGTAAGCGATGTTGGATATATTTATCCACTTCAAACGGTTGTAACGGCGGTATAAAGAAATCTACAGAAACACGTTGGTAGAATTGCTCTAATTCTGGTTTGCGCAATAGATCTCTCAGCTGTGGTTGCCCAACCAAAATAATTTGTAATAATTGATCTTTATCAGCATTGATATTAGATAGCATTCTCAGCGACTCAAGAGCGCCTGGCGTTAAATTTTGCGCTTCATCTATAATCAGTACTACACGTTTATCTTCCGCATACCGATTAATCAAAAATTGTTGGAAATCATCAAACAAAGCTAAATTAGATTTACCATCATACGGTTGATTAAATGCCAACATAATCCAACCTAGTAAATCATCAATATTTTGGTGTGTGTTATAGACAATACCAACAGTGAGCTGTTCATCCAGATTGTTTAATAAATGGCGAACTATCGTTGTTTTGCCACATCCTATTTCACCACAAATAACAGAAAATGCTGCTCTATTTTGTATACCATACTCAAGCATGGCATAAGCCATGCTGTGGCGAACACTGAAGAACAAGAAATCTGGGTCAGGTTGGATTGAAAAAGGCTTTTCTTTTAAACCATAAAAGTCTTCATACATAATATATTGTTCCAATATTTATCATTATCATTTTTTTTGTCTCAATCGTCGCCATTCTTTGAAAACTATTTGTGGAAATAGTATCGCATCAACTAGGTAACGCTTAGCAAGTCGCTTTGGCTCTTTGAGTGCTCTGTGTAGCCATTCTAACCCAACTCTTCGCATCCATATGGGTGCACGCGGTTTTTCGCCTGCTATAAAGTCAATTGTAGCACCAACACAAAAAGCAGCATTAACTTTCAATTGTCTTGCATATTGGTCTATCCACAATTCCTGTTTAGGCGCGCCTAAACCCAGTACCAGCAGTTCAGCTTCAGTTTGATTAACAATTTCACAAATTTTATTGGATGCTTCTACATCTTTATCAAAACCAAACGCTGGACTTAAAGTACCAACTACATTAACTATCGGGTACTGTTTATGGATCAATATTTTCGCACGGTCTGCAACTCCTGGCATAGCGCCAAGCAAAAACACTTTGATTGGTTTATTATGCTTTTGTGCATAGGCAAATATGGCCGGAATCATATCACTACCTGGCACTGTCTCTGGAATTGGGGCTTTGAGTAGTTTAGCTGCCCACACCACAGGCTTACCATCTGTCACGACCAATGATGCATTATTATATGCTTGCTTGAGCCCTTCGTTTGTTTGCACTTGAACGACATGATCAACATTAGGTGTGATAACGAACTTGCAGTCCTTCTCTTCTGAATCCACCCAG
>JBFIDU010000312.1:0-2341 GCA_041603755.1 Methylophilaceae bacterium | reverse complement strand
TTGTGTATTGTTGTCAACGACAATGACTTCATAATGTTTGTAATCCAGATTTTTTAGGCTTTCTATCGTAGCAATCACCATTTCCGGGGGTTCGTTATAACAAGCCAAATGGATTGAGACAAAAAGCTCTTCATCTTCTGGGAGTGGTGTTTTGCGTTGGTATATGCGCCGCCAATTTCGCTTAAACATGACCTCGCTAAATTCAACTGCATAAATCATCAGCACTAATGAAGTCAGTGCCATGGCTAAGATAAGCCCAGCCAATATGACAAAATCACGTAGGGTATAGTAATAATCCCCAGGTAGATTCCAAGCAATAACGAGCGTTGTGATGCAGGCCTGCAGTAATACAGCCATGGAAATTACACCGCCAATACCCCAACTGCTAAAGCGCCAAGCAATAAACATAATAGGTAGAAAAGCAATTGCACTTGCCCAGATTGCTTTTTCTGCCCATCGATTGTCTTTTACTACGTCACCTTGAAGGGAGTATTTCTCTGTCCGCTTAGCGTTGAACATACCCCAATAAGCCCCTGCCCATCCTTCAATATTCACTTTCCAAGGTTGATCAAACGCTTCCATCAGGTAGTATTCATAATCATCCGCTTCATCTTTAGCCAAGAATTCGCGTACAAATCGTGCTTGATTCACCTCATTAGCCACTGAAGCACCAATCGTTGGACCACTGCTTGGCCAGCCTATTTCAGTGATAACGATACGTTTGCGTGGATAAGCTTGCATAAGTTCATGATAGCGATCGAGCGCATATTGTGGGGCTTGATCTACTGGCACCCCTTCATGGTATGGCAATAAATGTACGGCAATAAAATCCACATGCTTAACTAGCTCAGGGTGTTTTAACCAAACATGCCATGGCTCAGCGGTCGATATTGGAACGTCCGTATCTTTTCTTACTTCATCGATATAAGCGATTAAATCCTCAATCGGTATGTCATTGCGCAGCAATACCTCATTACCAACGATCGCCGATTCAATGTTATCGTAATAAAGCATTTTTTCTTTTAGTGCTGCAATTTCCCGGTCATTGGCATACTCATTTCCATTAATCCATGCACCTGCAATCACAGAAAGATCTTCCCTATCTGCTAATGCAATAATTTCACTGTTCTCAATAGAGGTATAAATACGAATGCGATTAGAGAGGGTTTTGAGTAGTTTAAGGTCGCGCGCTAGCTCTGCAGTATTGGGATAGCGTCTTTCCAATGGACTTTGATCCGCTTGATAACCACTATAAGCGAAGCCATGAACGATTGGTTTGACATTGATTAACGGTAGTGCCTGATTTGCAATCGCCCATACTCCAAAATGTATCGCTGCAAACACGACAGCAAACAATATTGGAAAATAAATGCGCTTTATTAATTGCATATTGTTATTTAGATTTTCTTATTGCTAGTATTGATAAAAATTGAGCTGGCCAATTGACATAGGCTATTGCAACACACAACAACAACCAATTAGTCGCTGCCATGTTTGTTGGCTCATTTACGTAGCACAGCACAGCAAACATGACCGCTAATGCCGCAGGCAATGCTTGCATGAGCCAATTAATCGTTTTATCTTTAGGCCTTGCCAAATCGAATATCATCGTAAGCACCGGCATCACAAATAGTAATATCGGGAAGTCACGATAACGACCATCAAAATAAATTAAATAACCAGTAATTAACGCTGCATAAAGAAAAACTAACTTTAACCCAATCATAAGTTTATTCATATTCTGCTGATTGCGAATGGTCCGCAGCGGATGTAGGAGCATCATAATCAAACCTAGAATAAATAAGCCACCTAGTGCAAACCACTCTAACCAATCGCGACTTGCACTTTGTACATACTCATAACCCAGATAGGCCAGCATACTGCCCGTTGCACCAAATGCTGCCAACCCTAACAGCATAAAAACACGTTGCTCTGAAAGCTTTAATGCAATCATAAAAAATAAGAAGGCACCGGCTAACCCAACACCTAACAAGCTAACTGCGTCATGCCGTTCTGCAACTGCTTCCGTTAATGAGAACTTTGGCGTCAACTCTGCCGCTATAATGCCCCAATACCCACCAACTGTTCCTTCCAGCGTTCGCTTCCATGGCTGATCAATAGCTTCAATAATATTGTACTGCCAATTATTTTCATTTGCCTTTTGTACAAACTCACGTATGTAACGTGCCTGATTAACTACACTTGGTACCGACTCACTACGTTGCCGACCCACTGATGGCCAACCCGTTTCACCAATCAATATCGGCTTTGTAAATTGGTCTTTCAACCTTGCCATGACGTTTGCTGTATGGTTTACCGCGTTATCAATACCGACCGGATT
>JBFIDU010000311.1:0-2347 GCA_041603755.1 Methylophilaceae bacterium | reverse complement strand
CTATTTAAAAGCACTATCTAAAGAAATTAATGCTAGCTATATTCGCGCAACAAATCCAGATGATCTCATTGCCAAGATGCAAACACTTAAACCAGCAGGGCAAGCAGTTACCCGGTTCCCGATTACATGGTTATGTATCACTGTTGCACTATGTTTGGTTTTAAGTGAGTACTGGCAAAGTTTACGTACTCAGTTCAATAAAAAGTCAATTTTTAACAGCGTTGCAAAGGATTAATATGAAACCAATTAATGCCGTTACCCTGTCTGGATTCTTACTGACAGCAATCGTGTTATATGTTCTAGCATATTTCCCCTTTTTACCTGCTTGGCCAATATTTATTGCTTGGGCCTGCTTCTTCCATATGGAAGGTGGTGAATATAGTAAGCAAGCGTTTTATGCGACCTTAATGCATATAGGGTTTGGCGCTGTTGCTTCTTGGGTTTCAGCTTTGCTCGTTATCAATAGCCCATTCTCTGGACAATTGGCTAATCAATTATGGGGGCCTATTCTGATTGCGATGATTATTGGCGGGATTATGCGTATCAGTATGATTACACAGCTCAGTATCACACCAGCCATTATTTATGGATATGCTTCAATCTGGGCATTCTTGAGTGTGCCAGGCATGCTTAGTAATGACCAGTTATTATCAATGTCATTTCATAACGCAATCATAGCGATTATATTTTGTACCATCTTGGGAGCATCAGCTGGGTACATCAATGCCCGTATGGTGAATTGGTTGTGTAGATGGGGCAGACAAAATGGCTAGCAGGCGTTTTAGAAATAAAGCCTATATTTGTTTGGCGGAGTGGACGGGGCTCGAACCCGCGACCCCCGGCGTGACAGGCCGGTATTCTAACCAACTGAACTACCACTCCTAGTACTGCACCGAATGCAATCATTCGGTAAATGTCACATTATTGATTTTTGGTGGGTGCTAACGGGGTCGAACCGCTGACATTCGCCTTGTAAGGGCGACGCTCTACCAACTGAGCTAAGCACCCAAATCAATAACAAGTCGCGCATGATACCGTTATTTTTCATTTTCTCCAAGTAATTTTGTACTTATACCGTTAATTTTAATTTATGCCTATAATGCTGCTTGTAAGACAAATCCTTGAATCAAAAAAGATAACATCATGACAGAACAACCATTGCTGCCAGCTTGGCACGCGTTTTTAAAACAACACATTGTTCTTCATCCATTTGCGGCTATTGCGTTAGCCATCAGTGTTTCTGCTGTGATTTTCTTGCTAACGCAGAGTGTTTTTAATTTTGTTGAAGCAGATGCACAATCTTTTAAATGGGCACTAATGGCAGGAACCGCAGGATTTATAGCGACTGCAATCGGTGCTTTACCCGCATTGCTTTTACGACAATTACCACAGAAGTTTGAGGATAGTATGCTTGGGTTTGCTGCTGGCATGATGCTCGCTGCTAGCACTTTCTCACTCATTATCCCAGGCATTGATGCAGGTAAAGAAATATTTAACAGTCAGTTTGTCAGTGTCATGGTTGTTGTCGCAGGGTTGGCATTGGGCGTCATGTTGATGCTTGGACTAGATCAATTTACACCACACGAACATGAAAAAACAGGCCCATGTGGGCCCGGCTATGAAATATGTGAGCGGGTGTGGTTGTTTGTGTTTGCAATTGCCCTGCATAACTTGCCAGAAGGCATGGCAATGGGCGTTGGCTTTTCGAATGGGGATGTCTCTGTCGGCTTGCCGTTAACCACAGCCATTGCAATTCAGGATATACCAGAAGGCTTAGCAGTTGCGTTAAGTTTACGAGCCGCTGGCGCTAAAGCAGGCAGTGCCGTATTGATTGCTGCTGCCAGTGGCTTGCTGGAGCCGATAGGTGCAATCATTGGTGTGACACTAACTGGTGGCAGTATTTGGAGCTATCCATTAGGGCTGGGTTTAGCGGGTGGTGCCATGATATTTGTTGTGTCCCATGAGGTTATCCCTGAGACACATCGAAACGGTCATCAAACACTTGCCACAATCGGCCTAATGATAGGATTTGCGCTAATGATGGTTTTGGATACCACATTAGGTTAGCGCACTATTCAACTCGCGTCCAAATTTGTGATCGACCCAATAGAGAAATGCCGATATAGCCTCTAACCTCTAGTTCGTCACCTGCTTCGTTTAAGGTCATTTTACATTTGTAGACTTTACCTTCTTCTGGATCGAGGATGTTGCCGCCGTCATATTTATCCCCGTTTTGTCTCATCCCTTTAACGATAGTCATGCCAATAATATGTTGATTTTTGCGTTCATCTTTGCATTTGTCGCAAATGGCATCCCCTGTGTCTGTAGGTAATAAGCCTTTTTCAAT
>JBFIDU010000310.1:0-2368 GCA_041603755.1 Methylophilaceae bacterium | reverse complement strand
GAAGATTTAGGTAAGGTTTATGTGCGTAGTCAGCCTTCAGCTGAATACCCGCAAGGGAACATGATTCCGTTGTCTGCGCTAAGCACTGTGCAAAATGTAGTCGGTGCAGAGCAGTTGGAGCGTTTTAATGGATTGCTGTCAGCCAAGATTTTTGGTAGCGGTGCCGCTGGTGTGAGCTCTGGTGATGCGATTAAAATCGTCGAGGATATTGCTAAAGTAAACTTGCCTGATGGCTACAAAATTGCATGGACGGGTCAAGCTTACCAAGAAAAACGAACAGGTAACGCGGCATTGGTTGCTTTTGGTTTTGCCATTGTGATGGTGTTCTTGATTTTGGCTGCGCAATTTGAAACATGGGCATTACCACTTGCTGTGATTATGGCAGTCCCATTTGCATTAACTGGTGCATTAATGGCAGTGCTTTTCCGCGGTATGCCAAATGATATTTACTTCCAGATTGGTTTAATTACCCTAATAGGCTTGGCAGCTAAAAATGCTATTCTGATCGTAGAGTTTGCTAGTCAAAAAATGGAAGAAGGCATGCCTGTTGCTCAAGCAGCATTAGAAGCAGCCCGACTCAGGTTTAGACCAATCGTAATGACATCAATGGCTTTTGTGCTCGGTATAGTGCCACTTGTGGTGGCGACTGGTGCGGGTGCGGCAGCACGTCAATCAATGGGAACAGGTGTGTTTGGCGGCATGATACTGGCAACTTTTATTGCAACGATATTTATTCCATTGTTCTTTACTTGGTTAACCGACAGTAAGCATGTAAGACATCATGGGCATATTGAAGGTGAATAGATCAAAGAGAAAGACAAATAATGAAAAGAATTTTTAAATTAGGTAGCGCAATCGTATTGTTAGCATCGTTGACCAGCTGCATGCTGGTAGGGCCAAATTACGAGCGGCCAGCGTTAGCATTACCAGAAAGCTACGGTCAGGCTGGACAAGGAATTGAGTCAAGTACTCTTGATGAAATTCCTGATCAATGGTGGAAGCTATACGAAGATCCTGAACTGAACGCTATTGTTGAAAAAGCGTTTAAAAATAACAGTAATATTCAGAATGCAGTGGCGAGAATTGAGGAAGCGGATGCGCAAATGCGTGAAGCAGGTGCCTCACTACTACCAACCGTCGATTTAGGTGGTAATGGTACACGCACACGTTTGACAGAGTCGGGACCGTTTCCTCCCTTCGGTGAAAACCCACGTAATAATTTTAATTTGAGTTTAAATTCAGCAATTGAGTTAGATTTCTGGGGTAAGCTAAGACGCACGAAAGAGGCTGCACGTGCGAATTATCTTGCAACGACATATGCCAAAGAGATGGTAATGCTGACAACCGGAGGTTTAGTGGTCAGTAGCTATCTCAATATTCGTAGTCTGGATTCACAGCTTAAAAATCTACAAGAAAACTTAAAAATTAGTGAAGAAAGTTTAGCGTTAGCAAAGCGTCGTCATGAGGGCGGCATTGTTTCCATTTTAGATGTGCAGCAAGCATCCTTGGTGCGTGATAATTTGTTATCGCAGGAACAAGAGCTGATGCGCACCAGAAAACTAGCTGAGCATGTGCTTAATATTCTGACACTTGAAGAAATAAAGCTCGAGCAAGCAGATTTAGCAACTTTACCGATGCCGCCTACGCCACCATTAGGTCTGCCATCTGCTATTTTGGAGAATAGGCCAGATGTGCGCGAAGCAGAGCAAATGATGATTGCAGCCAATGCGAATATTGGTCAAGCTAAAGCAGCTTTGTACCCCAGCATATCTCTAACAGGTACATTTGGTGGTGAAAGTGTCGAGCTGGGGGATGTGCTTAAATCTGCATCTCGTATTTGGTCGTACGGCTTGAGTCTAAATTTGCCTATCTTTAATGGTGGAGCACTTTCTGCAAGGGTTGATCAGGCTAGTGCTAGACAAAAACAAGCGCTTCAATCTTATATAGGTACAGTTTCAACCGCCTTTAAAGAGGTTAATGATGCGCTGGTTAATCTACGTCAATATAAGGCAATTGAGACGATTCAGGCTTCTAAGAAAGAGACAACACAAGCGATGCTAGATGTAGCTCAAAATCGCTATAAAGCTGGTTACTCTAGCTACCTGGATGTATTGGAGGCGCAACGTAGCCATATTGAGGCTTCACAAAGCTATGTCATTAGTCGGCAGAATACGCTAACAGCCACGGTTGATTTGTTTAAAGCGCTAGGTGGTGGATGGCAAAACGCAGATAGCAAGGAAGATAAGAAGAGCTAAGCTTAGTTTGTAATGAACTAGCAAATACTACTTGCAATTAAATCGCTCGCTTTTAAGATAGGCGACATGCAAACACCATCAACCACAAAAATTGCATTTGCTAGTTTTATCGG